>NZ_RZPH01000109.1:0-9802 GCF_004022825.1 Mesorhizobium sp. M7A.F.Ca.CA.004.04.2.1 | reverse complement strand
GCCTGCAACTGGATGGCGGAACCGGGTCACGCTTTTTGCCGCGCTTGCGTGCTGAACCAGCTGATCCCGGATCTCTCCGTCGACGGCAACCGCCGCCGCTGGATCCGTGTCGAAGCGGCGAAGAAGCGCGCCATCTACTCGCTGCTGGCCTTCGGGCTGCCGGTGGCGCCCAAGCAGAACCCGGCCGACGAGATCGGCCTGGCATTCGACTTCCTCGCCGATCCGATCGGCGGCGGCCCCGGCGGCGAGCGGATTCTTACCGGCCACGACAATGGCCTGATCACGCTCAACGTCGCCGAGGCGGATTCGGCCGAGCGCGAGAAGCGGCGCGTCGAGATGGGCGAGAACTACCGCACCTTGCTCGGTCATTTCCGCCACGAGCTCGGGCACTATTACTGGGACCGCCTCATCCGCGACGATCCGCACAGGCTCGAAGCTTTCCGCGCACTGTTCGGCGACGACCGCGCCGATTACGAACAGGCGCTGAAGGCCTATTATGCCAATGGTGCGCCGCCCGACTGGCAGCAAGGCCACATCTCGGCCTATGCGACCTCGCATCCATGGGAAGACTGGGCCGAGACCTGGGCTCATCACCTGCACATCACCGACACGCTGGAAATGGTGCACGCGCTGAACTTTCCGCTCGGCCGGCTGGAGACGGTGGAGGCCAACGACTTGCCGCGCGGCGACACAGGCGGCGGGTTGCAGGCCGCACCCTCGGAGCCGGCGACCGCGCCCCAGCCTTTCGAAAAGATTCTTCCCCGCTGGCTGGTGCTGTCGGAAGCCTCCAATTCGATCAACCGCTGCATGGGCCTGCCCGACCTCTACCCCTTTGTCATTTCGGACGTCACGGCACGGAAATTGGAATTCGTTCACGAACTTCTGACCGATTTGCCTGGAGAACACGGAACAAATCGTGAGTTGGCGCAGGCGCTTTAGCGGGAACGCATGAGCTGCTGCCCCGTTTTCGCTGGCGAGGGACCATGAAAACGGAGAGAAACCATGAAATCCCTGTTGTTTCCTGCGGTAGCCGGAATGCTGACCGTGATGTCAGGCGCCGCGTTTGCCGATACCGCCGTCTCAGCCGTCACCGATCTTAACGTGCGCGCCGGACCCGGCCCGCAATATCCCGTGATCGGCGTGCTCGCCGCCGGCCAGTCGGCAACGCTCAATGGCTGCATCGAAAACAGCAAATGGTGCACCATAGCCGAGGCCGGCGGCCAGGGCTGGGTCTATTCCGACTATGTGACGGCCGATATCGGCGGCAGCCGCGTGGTGCTGACGGAACGGCGCTCCAGCGTTGCTGTCGTCTCGCCGCCGGAGGACATCGGCAACTACTCGACCGATTATACCGGCGCGATCATCGCCAGCGATCCGGTCGTGGATGACTTCCCGCCGCCTCCGGCTGAAGTCCGCACCTATGTCGATACACATCGCCTCGATCCCATCTATCTCGAAGGCGAAGTGGTGACCGGCGCGACCCTGCCCGACACCGTCGAGCTGCGCGAGATTCCGGACTACAATTACCGCTATGTCTATGTGAACGGCCAGCGGGCGCTGATCGATCCGCAGACCCGGCGCATCATGTACGTCGTTCGCTGACGACAAGCGGCCGCTGTGACAGCAGCGGCCGCCAGCAGGCCGCGCCGCCGCGCGGCGCTCTCCTGCGCTCTGGCCTAGTCCTTTGCGGAAAACCATTCCGATTTTCCCGGCCATCGGTTAGTCAATAGGCGATGACTTTGGCAAGGGAGCCCGCGTGACCATCGATCCGGCCGCCTTCGAGCGTTACAGGCATTCGCCGAACGCCAGGACGACCTTACCGCGCCTGTTGCTCGGAACGGGGATCGTGGTCCTTTTTTGGGCAGCAACCACCGTGGCCGTGCTGGTCGGCGGCACCTATGCGTTCATCGCCTGGCAGGCGACCCCATCATCCGGCATTCAGGGCTTCCTCGCTTCGCCCCTCGGCATCCTCACCGCGCTCGTCTCGTTTGCCGGCATCTGGATCGGCCTGTGGGTCGCGATGCGCTGGGTGCATGGCGAGAAGCTGTCGGCGCTGATCGGCAACAGCCGACGAGTTTCATGGCCCGACTTCCTCAAAGGGCTGATCGCCGTGCTGATCACGTCGTTCATATCCGAGGTCCTGCTCTATCTCTTGCAGCCGCAGATCACGCGTGGCCCGATCAGCTTGTCATCCTGGCTGCTGTTTGCGATCCCGATCGCCGCGCTCACCTTGGTGCAGACCTCTTCGGAAGAGCTGCTGTTTCGCGGCTATCTGCTGCGCGGTCTCGCCAGCCGGTTCACGAGCCCGGTAATCTGGGCCCTGCTGCCGGCCCTGCTGTTCACCTCGCTGCATTGGAGCGCGAGTTCGTCACCAGCCATCAATGCTTGCGTGCTGGCGTCGATCGCCGCTTTCGCGCTGCTGCTGACGCTTATCGTCTACGCAACCGGCAATCTCGGCGCCGCACTGGGTGCTCATCTCGGCAACAACCTGACCGGGTTTCTCTTGATCTCGCATCAGGAAAGCTACAATTCCTTCGCCCTGTTCAATGCCAGGCCGCTCGAGGGACCGGGCTGGGCGACGTCGGATGCGGTTCTCATCGCCTTCATCGGCATCGCCTGCAGCATGCTGACCATCGTGCTGCTTCTACATCCGCGTTCGCCGCTCAAGGTCGCCGCCGAATTTCCATAGTCGAGCCGGGAAATCCGTCTAGGCTGTTGCGGACTGTGAACTATTCTTCACATATGGATTGACACATCAAGCCTGTGAACTATAGTTCACAGATGGTCGAGGTTCGCCAAACCACCGACTTTCGCGACTGGCTCAACAGCCTGAGGGATAAGCGGGCCGCCGAAAAGATCGCGATCCGCATCGCCCGCGTCCAGTCCGGCCTCATCGGAGACGTGAAGTATTTCGATGGCATCGGCGAACTTCGGTTGGACGTTGGCCCTGGATACCGCCTCTATTTCATCAAGCGCGGCAACGAAATCATTATCCTGCTTTGCGGCGGCGACAAGTCCAGCCAGGGCCGCGACATCAAAAAGGCCATTCAGATGGCCAGGGAGCTATGATCATGGCAATCGAAACCGTTCCGTTTGATCCCGCCGAGCATCTTGGCAGCGCCGAAGGGCAGGCCGAGCTGCTGGCCGACGCCTTTGCGACCGGCGACCCTGGCTATATAGCAAACGCGCTCGGCATTGTTGCTCGTGCGCGCGGCATGACCGCTGTTGCAAAGGAAGCAGGCGTCACTCGTGAAGCTCTTTACAAAGCACTGAGGCCAGACGGTGACCCGCGCCTTTCGACGCTACTGGGTGTCACAAAGGCGCTCGGGGTGAAGATCACAGCCGAGCCGTCTAGTTAATCAGGGTTTCCAAAGACCCCTCGCGCGCAGAATTGTTTGCCCAATTCGCATGCCGGCAACCACTGCCGTGGCTGCCGCACGCCCTGCAATCCGGTCTTCGTCTTGACTCCGTGTCCGATTTCCTGTCTACACGCCCCGAATTCCGCGACGAGTATCCCTCCGAGCAAGCCGACCAGGACGCCGAAACCTCTTTGAGGTGAAGTGCTGTAAATCGATCCTGGAGGCCAACACCCGGCAGCGCTGAGCGCCCCCGGGTGCTTTTTGGTTTTGGCTTTTGGTTGGACACTGGGCGCGAACGCATTACCTCTCGGGCATCATCCGGATGCCAGGGAAAAGGAAAACGAATGTTTGAATCGCTACAGGAACGTCTTGGTTCGATCCTGAACGGCCTGACCGGCCGCGGCGCGCTATCGGAGGCTGATGTCTCGGCGGCGCTGCGCGAGGTGCGCCGTGCGCTGCTCGAAGCAGACGTGGCGCTGGAAGTGGTGCGCTCCTTCACCGACAAGGTGCGCGAGAAGGCCGTCGGCGCTGCCGTGGTCAAGTCGATCAAGCCCGGCCAGATGGTCGTCAAGATCGTCCATGACGAACTGGTCGAGATGCTCGGCGCCGAAGGCGTCGCCATCGATCTCAATGCCCCGGCGCCGATCGTCATCATGATGGTCGGCCTGCAGGGTTCGGGCAAGACGACCACTTCGGCCAAGATCGCCAAGCGTCTTTCCGAGCGTCAGAACAAGAAGGTCCTGATGGCCTCGCTCGACACGCGGCGCCCCGCCGCGCAGGAGCAGCTTCGCCAGCTCGGCGAACAGGTCAAGGTCGCCACGCTGCCGATCATCGACGGCCAGTCGCCGGTCGACATCGCCCGCCGCGCCGTGCAGGCGGCCAAGCTCGGCGGCCACGACATCGTCATCCTCGACACCGCCGGCCGCACCCATATCGACGAGCCGCTGATGGTCGAGATGGCCGACATCAAGAAGGTGTCGAGCCCGCACGAAATCCTGCTGGTCGCCGATTCGCTGACCGGCCAGGACGCAGTCAACCTGGCCAAGAGCTTCGACGAGCGCGTCGGCATCACCGGCCTCGTCCTGACCCGCATGGACGGCGACGGCCGTGGCGGTGCGGCTCTTTCGATGCGCGCCGTCACCGGCAAGCCGATCAAGCTGATCGGCACTGGCGAGAAGATGGACGGGCTGGAGGAATTCCACCCCAAGCGCATCGCCGACCGCATCCTCGGCATGGGCGACATTGTCTCGCTCGTCGAAAAGGCCGCCGAGAACATCGACGCCGAACAGGCGGCGGCGATGGCCAAGAAGATGCAGTCGGGCAAGTTCGACCTGAACGATCTCGCCGGTCAGCTTCAGCAGATGTCGAAGATGGGCGGCATGGGCGGCATCATGGGCATGATGCCCGGCATGGGCAAGATGAAGGACCAGATGGCCGCCGCCGGTCTCGACGACAAGATGTTCGGCCGCCAGCTCGCCATCATCTCGTCGATGACCAAGGCCGAGCGCGCCAATCCCGATTTGCTCAAGCATTCGCGCAAGAAGCGCATCGCCGCCGGTTCCGGCACCGACGCGGCCGAAATCAACAAGCTGCTCAAGATGCACCGCGGCATGGCCGACATGATGAAGGCGATGGGCGGCAAGGGCAAAGGCGGCGGCCTGATGCGCGGCATGATGGGCGGCATGATGGGCGGCGGCATGCCGGACCTGTCGAAGATGGACCCCAAGCAGCTCGAAGCTTTGCAGAAGCAGGCACAGGCAGCCGGCCTCGGCGGCGGCATGAAAGGCCTTCCTGGCGGCGGTGGCCTGCCCAGCGGAATGCCCGGTCTGCCCGGCGGCATGAAACTCCCCGGGCTCCCCGGCCTCGGCGGTGGCGGGCTGCCCGGCCTTGGCAAGAAGAAGTGAGGACGCCATGAACGAAGAGAAGGACATGGCCGACGCCCGCGCTCTCCTGGCCGATTACCGCGCCTCGATCGACAACATCGACGCGGCCCTCATCCACATGCTGGCCGAGCGCTTCCGCTGCACCAAGGCGGTCGGCGTGCTGAAGGCGACGCATGGCCTGCCGCCGGCCGACCCGGCACGCGAGCAGCAGCAGATCGCCCGGCTTCGCCAGCTGGCGAAGGATGCCCATCTCGACCCGGATTTCGCGGAAAAATTCCTCAACTTCGTCGTCCGCGAAGTGATCCGCCACCACGAACAGATCGCCGCTTCCAACGGCGTGATGAAAGCCGGCTGAGAAACCAGCCACCAACCGACCAACCAAATCAGCCTTTTTAGGAGAAAATAAATGCCCTTGAAGATCCGACTGGCCCGTGCGGGCTCGAAGAAGCGTCCTTACTACCACGTCGTCATTGCCGACGCCCGTTCGCCGCGTGACGGCCGGTTCATCGAGTCGATCGGCTCATGGAACCCGCTACTGCCCAAGGACGGCGAACGCGTCAAGGTCGACGCCGACCGCGTCAAGCATTGGCTGGCGCATGGCGCCCAGCCGACCGACCGCGTGCTGCGCTTCCTCGACGAGGCCGGCCTCGTCAAGCGCGACGCCCGTTCCAACCCGAAGAAGGCCGAGCCGGGCAAGAAGGCGCAGGAACGCGCTGCCCTTCTGAAGAAGGCGCAGGAAGATGCCGCTGCTGCTGTTGCGGCCGCCGCCGCTGCACCGGCCGAGGCGGAAGCCGCCACCGCCGAATAATTGCTCTATTCGCATCCAGGAAAACGGCGGGCCATGTGCCCGCCGTTTTCCTGTCCAGTTCTGTCTGTAAGAGCTGCCGATCAATAACCGTCCGGGCAGCGGTCGACGTAGACGCGGCCACGGCGATCACGGTAGCGGCATTCGCCACGCTCGCTCGCCCGGCCGATCAGCGCGCCGGCAACGGCGCCGACAGCACCACCGACGACGGCGCCTTCAACCGGATCGCCAGCGACCGCCGCACCGACGGCAGCGCCACCGAGGCCGCCTACGGCCGCGCCTTTTTCCGTTTGCGAACAAGCGGCGAGCGGCACCAGCAGCGCCATCAAAAGCATCATTTTCTTCATCATCGTTCCTCTCCGATAGGAGCCGCCTCCGCCGCCAGGCGAATCTCTAACTCGCAACTCCGCGATTCGATCCCTGAGACATTACCCGGCAAAGGGTCAGGCTTTCAGCGGAAAGCGATGCTTCGATCTGGATCTAACGGCTGAACGGGATCAGCGCGCGGACCCTGGCATCGCGCAGATACAGGCCGCCCCACAGGATAATGCCGAGATAGACGCCGAACAGCATGTGCGAGAACAGCGGGTTGTCGACGCGGACATTGGTGGCGATAGCGCCGCCCATATAGGCGGTGAGCAGGATGGCGCCGAGCACCGAGGTGCGCGGCAGTGCATAGAGAGCGGTCGAGATCAGGCTGATGACGCCCAGCATGCGCGCGACATTGGCATCGGCCGGCCAGCCGAGCGGCACCATCGTCTGGGTGACGACATCGAGCGGCGGCAGCTTGATGACGCCATCGAAGATCATGAACAGCACGATAACGCCGCTGAGCGCGCGGCCGGTCCATAAAGCGCCCGGCGAGACGGGCGCGGTTTCGGAAATGCTCATGGTGGTCCCTCCTAGTGGTTCGAGCCCTTTTCGCTGGGGTCGAACCAAGGACGTGGCATGGGGCTGCGATCCGACAGAGGTCCGGATTGTTTTAAGCCCGCGCGCCTTCGCCTACGAAAAATAGAACTTTTCCGCCGGCATCATCTTCGGCGGGGTCTCGCCCAGCGCTTCGAATACCGAGATTTCGCAGACACGACAGAGGCCGTCGAGTGCAAGGTCGTTGGCCTCGGTGCCGAACGGATCCTCGAGCTCTTCCGAAAGCGCGTCGAGGCCGAAGAAGGTGTAGGCGATCAGCGCCGTGAACAGCGGCGTTGCCCAACCGGTGGTCGAGATCAGGCCGATCGGCAGCAGCAGGCAGACGATATAGGCCGTGCGATGCACCAGCAGCGTGTAGGCGAAGGGTAACGGCGTACCGGCGATCCGCTCGCAGCCGGCCTGGATGGCGGCGATCGACGCGAGCCTCTCATCGAGGATACGAAAGCCGATCGAGTCGACATCGCCCGCCCGGCGCTGCGCATTGGCACGCCGGCCCATGCGCCTGACCATCTCATCTGCCGGATTGGAAAAGGCTGCGGCCTTGTCCGCCTCGGCGTCGATGAAGGCGCGGGCATCCTTCATGCTGTCGATCTTGCGCAACTGCCCGCGCAGGAAATGACAGAAGGCGAGCGCTTCCATCAGCAGGGCGCGCTGCTCGGTCTGGTCCGGGATGAGGCTGGTGGTGGCGCGGGCCAGGTTGCGCATTTCGAAGACCAGCGCGCCCCACAGCTTGCGCGCCTCCCACCAACGGTCGTAGGCGGCGTTGTTGCGGAACGAGAGATAGATCGACAATGTCACGCCGACGAGGCCGAAAGGCGTGATGTTGAAGACGCTGAAATCAAGCTGGAACCGGCGCGCCACGGCCAGGATGATCGCGGAATAGAGCGCGAAGCCCAATATCTGCGGCAGGATGCGTGGCACGACCGAACCGCGCATGATGAAGAACAGCTGCAGGAATGTGGGGCGCGGGCGAACGATCATCGAAGGCCTTTCACGGACCGGCATCGGCCCTCAGCTCCTCTATTGTGCGATGCGACAGGTCCGCAAGCCCAGCCGCCAGCGACATCGCCATGTCGTCCTTGCAGCGCCAGGACTATCGGCACGCGCCGGTCGCGGATATTGAAGAGCACGTGGGCTGCGGCCCATTTCTGCAGGCGAGAGAAACGAATGACCGGCGAGACCGATCTGAAGACACTGCTGGCATCGATGACGCCGGAACTGCTGGCCGGCACCTATGTCTTCGCCACGCTGGCGCCTGGCGTCGCTCAGCCGGAAGGCCTCGAGCCGGTGATGGTGTTTCGCGAGCGCGAGGGCGTGACGCTGATCGTAACCGAGGAGAAGGCCATCGCTGCGGCACTGACCGCGTCATTCCGCTGCCGGATGGTCACGCTGAACATCCATTCGTCGCTGGAGGCCGTCGGCTTCCTCGCCGCCATCACCACGCGCCTCGCCGCCGCCGGCATGGGCGTGAACCCGGTTTCGGCCTTCTACCACGACCATCTGTTCGTCCCCGCCGACCGGGCGGAGGAAGCGCTGGAGCTGCTGGTTGGGTTGGCGGCTGAGAATCGAAGCTGAGGCTGGTGCTGCCCCTCATCCCCCTGCCGGGACCTTCTCCCCGTGAACGGGGAGAAGGGAGCTAACGGCCAAAGGCCGAGCACGCGACTGCGGGCCGCCGATCGTTCGGCGCCCCCGCGGAGGGCCCGCCGCGGCAGCGGCGATACGGCCCGTGAGCGAAAACTAAGCCGCCTTCTTCTTCGGCTGGATCAGGCCGCGCTCGACCAGCAACTCGGCGATCTGCACCGCGTTGAGTGCGGCGCCCTTGCGCAGATTGTCGGAGACGATCCACATCGACAGGCCATTGTCGATGGTCGAATCCTCGCGGATGCGCGAGATGAAGGTGGCGTCCTCGCCGGCCGATTCCAGCGGCGTGATGTAGCCGCCGTCCTCGCGCTTGTCCAAGACCTGGCAGCCTGGGGCTTCACGCAGGATATCCCGCGCCTCGTCGGCGGTGATCGGCTTTTCGAACTCGATGTTGACCGCTTCCGAATGGCCGATGAACACCGGCACGCGCACGCAGGTCGCCGTCAGCTTGATCTTGGGGTCGAGCATCTTCTTGGTCTCGGCGACCATCTTCCACTCTTCCTTGGTGGAGCCGTCGTCGAGGAACACGTCGATGTGCGGGATGACGTTGAAGGCGATGCGCTTGGTGAACTTCTTGACCTCGACGCCATCGGCGACGAAGACCGCGCGGGTCTGGGTAAAGAGTTCGTCCATACCTTCCTTGCCGGCGCCCGACACCGACTGGTAGGTGGCGACGACGACACGCTTGATGGTGGCGAAGTCATGCAGTGGCTTCAATGCCACCACCAGCTGCGCCGTCGAGCAATTCGGATTGGCGATGATGTTCTTGCGCGTGAACAGCGAGATCGCGTCCGGGTTCACTTCCGGCACGATCAGCGGCACGTCCTGGTCGTAGCGGAAGGCCGACGAATTATCGATGACGACGCAGCCCTGCTTGCCGATCTTCGGCGACCATTCCTTGGAGACGCTGCCGCCGGCCGACATGATGCAGATGTCGGTGTCGGAAAAATCATACTGGTCGAGCGTCTTCACCTTCAGCGTGCGGTCGCCGAACGACACTTCCGTGCCCTGGCTGCGCCGCGACGCCAGCGCCACGACTTCGCTTACCGGAAAGCCGCGCTCTTCCAGTATGTTGAGCATTTCCCGGCCCACATTGCCCGTGGCGCCGACGATCGCTACCTTGAAACTCATCGAAAAATCTCCTGTCCCTCTCCGCT
Source organism: Mesorhizobium sp. M7A.F.Ca.CA.004.04.2.1 (assembly GCF_004022825.1). Lineage (NCBI taxonomy): Bacteria > Pseudomonadati > Pseudomonadota > Alphaproteobacteria > Hyphomicrobiales > Phyllobacteriaceae > Mesorhizobium > Mesorhizobium sp. M7A.F.Ca.CA.004.04.2.1. The sequence goes on along the minus strand of NZ_RZPH01000109.1, from coordinate 30 downwards.
TGGTTTTTGGAGAAACCCGCTGGCCGATGC
>NZ_RZPH01001100.1:0-1921 GCF_004022825.1 Mesorhizobium sp. M7A.F.Ca.CA.004.04.2.1 | reverse complement strand
GACCACGGCACCACCCTTGTCGTCGGCGGCGCCGAAATAAAGCCGGCGCAGCCGGGCAAAGGAAATGGCGCCGGCGCACATGGCGCAAGGTTCCAGCGTCACATAGAGATCATGGCCGGTCAGCCGCTCGGCCGACAGTTTGCGGCAAGCTTCGCGGATGACCAGCATCTCGGCATGCGCGGTCGGGTCGGCAAGTTCGCGTGTGCGGTTGCCGGCGCTGGCGACAACACCAGCGCCATTGGCGATGACGGCGCCGACCGGCACTTCGCCTCGCAAGGCGGCAGCCTCGGCCTCCTTCAGTGCCAGCGCCATGAAATCGGGCCGCTTCACGCGATTTCCACTCCGATTATCTCCTCGCCACCTGACGGAGCAAGTTCGTTTCGAATGAACCGCACTTGCTCCAGGCTTTTGATTTTCGTTTGTCTTTTTGGAAAAACCGGTCTCCACTTTTCCCTGACAAACTCCAGTGATCCTGTTATTGAGCGCAGGACCTCGAAAATCGGGACTCGGTTTTCGAAAATGATCATGCGCCACATCAAAAGTGCTACAGCGTTCGTTGCGCGCCCGAAAGGATGCGCCACGCTGTAGCAGCGCAAACGGATAAAGGCCACATGGACGACAACGACAAGAAATTCCGACCCAGGAACGGTCCGGCCAAGAGTGGGCCGAAAGCCGCGGGACCGCGCAGCCGTGATGGCGCCGCGGGCAAGGGCGGCAAGCCGTCCTTTGGCGCCAAGAAACCTTACGCACCGCGTGGCGATCGGCCGATGGCTGCCGATGGCGAGCGGCCGAAGCGCGATTTCAAGGGCGGGGACAAGCCTTTCAGCAAAGGCCCGCGTCCCGAAGGCAAGCCTTTTGAGAAGCGCGAAGGGCCGCGCAAGCCCTACGCACCGCGCGGCGACCGCCCGATGGCCGCCGAGGGTGAGCGCAAACCGTATGAGAAGCGCGAAGGACCACGCAAGCCCTACGCACCGCGCGGCGATCGCCCGGTGGCCGCCGAAGGCGAGCGCAAGCCTTTTGAAAAGCGCGAGGGGCCGCGCAAGCCTTATGCACCGCGCGGCGATCGCCCGGTGGCCGCCGAAGGCGAGCGCAAGCCCTATGAAAAGCGCGAGGGGCCGCGCAAGCCTTATGCACCGCGCGGCGACCGGCTGATGGCCGCCGAAGGCGAGCGCAAGCCCTATGAAAAGCGCGAGGGGCCGCGCAAGCCTTATGCGCCCCGTGGCGATCGCCCGGTGGCCGCCGAAGGCGAGCGCAAGCCCTATGAAAAGCGCGAGGGGCCGCGCAAGCCCTATGCACCGCGGGGCGACCGGCCGGCTGCGGCGGCAGCGGGCGGCGAAAAGCGTTTCGACCGTCCTAAGCGTGATTTCAGTGACCGCGCGCCGCGCGACGCCAGCGATCGGCCGAAGCGTGACTTCGTCGACCGCCCCAAGCGCGATTTCGGCGATCGCCCGAAGCGGGATTTCAACGATCGGCCGCAAGGCGCGTCAGGCGGCAGCTTCAAGCCGCGCCCGCGTCCCGCCGAGGGCGCGGAAGAGGCAGGCGAGCGCATCGCCAAGCGGCTGGCCCGCGCCGGCCTGGCCTCGCGCCGCGATGCCGAGGAGCTGATCGCCGCCGGCCGCGTCAAGGTCAATGGCCGCGCCCTGACTTCGCCGGCCTTCAACGTCATGCCTGATGACATCATCCATCTCGACGGCAATGCCTTCACGCAGGCCGGCAAGCGCGCTTTCCTCGACCTTGCCGTGGACGCGCACGCGATAGCGGCGCAGCCAGCCGGTGGCCGGCAGTTCGAGCACGCGCGAGAGGCCGCCATCATTGGTGAGCAGCAGCAGGCCTTCGGTGTTGATGTCGAGCCGGCCGATGGTCATCAGCCGCGGCAATTCAGCCGGCAGCACGTCGAAGACGGTCTTGCGGCCCTCGGGAT
>NZ_RZPH01001099.1:0-1925 GCF_004022825.1 Mesorhizobium sp. M7A.F.Ca.CA.004.04.2.1 | reverse complement strand
GGTGTCCGGAAAGGTGTCTCGTGGAAAGGCGGAAAGGACTTTTGGGGGCAAGTCCTGCTTTGAAATGGTCGGAGTGGCCGGATTCGAACCGACGACCCCTTGACCCCCAGTCAAGTGCGCTACCGGGCTGCGCTACACTCCGGACCGGTCGCGATGTATCGTGATAACCCCGTGCGGGTCAACCGAATTCCGCGACTTTTATCCCGCTGCGATTGCCGGTGCCGGCGAGCCCTGCAAGGCAGGCCGAAACAGCAGTTGATGGCGGTATTCCAGCGCGATGGCGCCCCAGATCAGGCCGAGCAGCAGGTAGACATGGCGCCAGTGGTCGATGTCGATGAAGGTGCCCAGCCCTATATTGCCGATGAAGGCGACGTAGGCGCACAGGAGATAGGGCTGCCACGGCCGGTCGCGCAGCAGGATGCGGAAGCCGGCTGCTATCGTCCACAAGACGAGCGCCAGGAACGACACGAAGCCGAGCCAGCCATAATCCATCAGCATCTTCAGCCAGATATCGTGGGTGTCTTCACCGAAGATCGTGCCGAAGACCAGCGGTCCGATGCCAAACGGATGCTCCATCGCCATCTGGAAGCCGATGCCGTAGCGGGCGAAGCGGCCGAGGCGGGCGGTGTCGTAGCTCTGTTCGAGCTGGGCACGGTTGGAGAACATCTCCGACACGCCGGGCAGCTGCAGGATGACGATCATGGCGACGACCAGCAGCGCCAGTGCGGCCATCGTCATCACCACCACACGCAGCCGGAACTTGCCGCTGGCGCTCTGCAGGAACAGGCAGCCGGTGAGCAGGACGGCCGAGACGGTGAACATGCCCCAGGCGCCGCGCGAGAAGGAGAAGAAGATGCCGGCGGTGATGATCAGCAGCGGCACCGCCAGCAGCGGCATGCGTGTCGCCGGTCCGGTCAAAAGCAGATAGAGCAGATAGATGCCGGGCAGCACCAGGAACGGGCCGAACACGTTCGGGTCCTGGAAGGCGCCGGCGGCGCGATCGTATTTGGTGAACATCTCCGCGCCCGGAAAGGCATGGAAATAGCCTGCAATGCCAAGCAGCGATGTGGCCACTGCCGAGACCACATAGGCAATGAAGATCAGCCGGTAGAGGCTCGGCTGTACGGCGGTGATCGATGCGAAGAACACCGCGCTGAAGGCGAGAAACAGCGACACGGCGAGATAGAGCGGCGTGTTGGCGAGGTCCGCCATCTGCGTCATGGAGATCATGCCGCCGATGTTCATCGTCACCAGCAGCACCAATAAGGGCGTGGCCGCGCGGGAAATCCTCAGGCCGAAAAGCGCCCAGATGGCGATCAGCCCGGCCATGTAGAGCTCATAGGGCGCCGGCTCGCTGATGACGAAGCCCGACAGCAGAATGCCGAGGAAGACCGCGCCCGACGAAATCAGCGCGACCAGCTTGGCGTTGACCGCCGCGCGCGGCAGATCATGGCTGATCGCACTCAATAGGCGTTTTCCGTATTGAGCAGCCGGAGCGGCGTCAGGAACAGGATCCGCAAATCGAACAGCAGCGACCAGTTCTCGATGTAGTAGAGATCATACTCGGTCCGCATGCGGATCTTCTCGTTGGTGTCCATCTCGCCGCGCCAGCCATTGATCTGCGCCCAGCCTGTGACGCCGGGCTTGACCTTGTGGCGGGCGAAATAGCCGTCGACGACCTCGTTGTAGAGCAGGTTGTGCGATTGCGCCGCGATGGCATGCGGACGCGGGCCGACCAGCGACAGCGAACCGAGCAGCGAGTTGAAGAACTGCGGCAGCTCGTCGATCGAGGTCTTGCGGATGAAGCGGCCGACGCGGGTGACGCGAGGATCGTTCTTGGTCACCGTCTGCTTGGCGGTCGGGTCGGCCTTGTCCGTATACATCGAACGGAACTTGTAGACCTCGATGATCTCGTTGTTGAAGCC
>NZ_RZPH01001098.1:0-1926 GCF_004022825.1 Mesorhizobium sp. M7A.F.Ca.CA.004.04.2.1 | reverse complement strand
GCGCGATGGCGCGCGGCGCCTGGGACAACACGCCCGGCATCGTTGCCAAGGGGCGCGAATGGATCGTCAACGAGATGAAGGCGTCGGGCCTGCGCGGCCGCGGCGGCGCCGGCTTCCCGACCGGTCTCAAATGGTCGTTCATGCCCAAGCAGAGCGATGGCCGGCCGAGCTATCTCGTCATCAACGCCGACGAATCCGAGCCCGGCACCTGCAAGGACCGCGACATTCTGCGCAACGACCCGCACACGCTGGTCGAGGGCGCGCTGCTTGCCGGCTTCGCCATGGGCGCGATTGCCGCCTACATCTATGTGCGCGGCGAGTTCATCCGCGAGCGCGAGGCGCTCCAGCGCGCGATCGAGGAAGCCTATGAGGCCAAGCTGATCGGCAAGAACAACACCTCCGGCTATGATTTCGACATCTACATGCACCACGGCGCCGGCGCCTATATCTGCGGCGAGGAGACTGCACTCCTCGAAAGCCTCGAAGGCAAGAAGGGCCAGCCGCGGCTGAAGCCGCCATTCCCGGCCAATGTCGGCCTCTATGGCTGCCCGACCACGGTCAACAATGTCGAATCGATCGCGGTTGCGCCGACCATCCTGCGCCGAGGAGCGGCCTGGTTCTCGTCCTTCGGCCGGCCCAACAATGTCGGCACCAAGCTGTTTTGCATCTCCGGCCACGTCAACAATCCGTGCACGGTCGAAGAGGCGATGTCGATTCCGTTCCGCGAGCTCATCGAGACGCATTGCGGCGGCATTCGCGGCGGCTGGGACAATCTTTTGGCGGTCATACCGGGCGGCGCCTCGGTGCCGCTGGTGCCGGCCGAGCAGATCATCGACACGCCGATGGATTTCGACGCGCTGCGCGACCTCAAATCCGGCCTTGGAACCGCGGCTGTCATCGTCATGGACAAGTCGACCGATGTCGTGAAGGCGATCGCGCGGCTTTCCTACTTCTACAAGCACGAGAGCTGCGGCCAGTGCACGCCATGCCGCGAAGGCACCGGCTGGATGTGGCGGGTGATGGAACGGCTGGTGCGCGGCGAGGCGCAGAAGCGCGAGATCGATATGCTGCTCGACGTCACCAAGCAGATCGAAGGCCATACGATCTGCGCGCTTGGCGACGCGGCGGCCTGGCCGATCCAGGGCCTGATGCGGCATTTTCGCGGCGAAGTGGAGCGGCGCATCGACGAGTTTTCGCGCAATGCGCACCGGGCCGAGCCTGTGATGGTGGCGGCGGAATAGAAGAAAGTTTACGCGGGCGAAAGTCCGCAGCGAAGGGCGGGGCGAACGAAGAAACGACCAGGAGAACTCTATGGCGCCGTATTCGAACCCGCTGATGCCCAATTTGGACCAGATCGAGAAGATGAACCAGGACTTGACCAGGATGATGCCGAAGGAGATGGCCAGCGCCGTCAACCTTTTCGTGCATCCTGTGGCGGGTGCGGCGGCGATGTCGGCGCTTGGCCTCGGGCTCGCCAATCATGCTTTCGGCGTCTGGCTGGGCGCGCTTTCAGGCGCGGCAGAAGCCTCGCAGCGGCTGCTGCAGCCGATCGTCGATGATTTCGAGGCGCGCGTCGCGCAGTTCGACGATCCGAACTCTTCCTCCACGAAGGCGCGGGCGACGGCGAAAAGCATGATCGCCGAGGCGCAGTCCTTCGCCCGGGAGGTCACCGATATTGCCGCCAAGGAAGCCGCCACTGCCGTGCCGGCCGCCAACGCCGCTCCGGCGACAAGCGGCGCCGGCGATGCGCTGATGCCCGAGGATTTCAGGCAGCCCAACGCCATGGAGAAACCGGCCAAACCGGCGGATCTCAAGGCCATCTCGGGCATCGGGCCGAAGCTGGAAAAGGTTCTCAACGGCCTCGGTATCTGGACCTATGCCCAGATCGCGGCATGGACGCCGCAAGAGGTTGCCTGGGTCGAGGAT
>NZ_RZPH01001097.1:0-1927 GCF_004022825.1 Mesorhizobium sp. M7A.F.Ca.CA.004.04.2.1 | reverse complement strand
CTAATTGCCGAACTTCCGCCTCAGCACTGGCGCAGACGGAAAAGGAGCGCCTGAAGCGCCCCTTCCCGTCTGATCCGGCCGACAAAGATTACATGCCGAGATCGGAACGAAGCTCGGCTCTGGCCACTTCATATTCAGCCTTGAAGTCGTCCCGGTTGAGCAGGACCGCGGCAATGACGCTGCCGGAAATCCTGCCCATCTCGACATCGGACGCAAAATGGATGCCGCCAACCACGCGGTTGTGGGCGTATTCGCTCGCACGTGCCATGATCTCGGCGCGCTTTTCCGGAACCATGTCGGACAGAATGATGCCCATCATCGTGCCGACGGTGGCGTGTCCGGAAGGCCAGGAACCGGAGTTCGACAGCTTGACCGCAGGCTTGACGAGATCGCTGAGCTGATGCGGGCGCGGGCGCTTCCAGACATCCTTGGCCGGATCGACGACAGCGCCTTCGGTAGCCACCACGCGATCGAAGAAGGCGCTGAATTTCGGCAGCGTTTCCTTGTTGAATTTCGGCCCCATGACGTCGGCAAAGCGCCAGACATTCTCCTCGGCATCGGCCACCGCGCTGGCGACCATCTCCGGTGTGCGCGTCACCTGCAGCGTCAGCACCTCGCCGAGTTCGGCCTTGGTCTGTGCCGAATCGTTTGCCGGCGGCGGCGGCAGGATCATCGTCAAGTCGACATCCTTGTTGGTGACGAAGGGCTGGGCGTCTTCCGCTTGCGCGGCCGAGCCGATGATGAGCAGCAACAGGCCTGCCGCGATCGATGCGTATCTTTTCATGAATGCGATCCTTTGATGAGAGCAGCACAGGATCGCCGGATGCGGTGACGGCCATGTGACATGACCAGCCTCCGGAAATGCAAAAGGGCGCCTCTCGGCGCCCTTCGCGATCACTTGATTGTGTGGCTCAATGCGCCACGCCTTCCCACACCTTGCGCTTGGTGAGATAGACCAGAGCGCCGAACAGAAGCAGGAACACTAGCACGCGAAAACCGGTCTTCTTGCGGTCTTCCATATGCGGCTCGGCCGCCCACATCAGGAAGGCGGAAACGTCGCGGGAGTACTGGTCGACTGTCTGCGGCGCGCCGTCATCATAGGTCACCTGGCCGTCGGACAGCGGGTTGGGCATCTTCAGCGACACGCCCGACATGAAATAGGGGTTGTAGTGGGTGCCTTCCGGGATGACCATGCCGGCAGGCGGTGTCTCGTCGTAGCCTGTCAGCAACGAGTGGATATAGTCGGGGCCGCCCGCGTCATACTGGGTGAAGATGTCGAAGACGAATTGCGGAAAGCCGCGCTCGACGCCGCGCGCCTTGGCCAGCAGCGACATGTCGGGCGGAGCAGCACCACCATTGGAAGCGGCGGCCGCTTCGTCGTTTGCGAACGGTGGCGGGAAGTGGTCGGACGGCTTGCCGGGACGGTCGAACATGTCGCCGGCATCGTTGGGACCGTCATGGATCGTGTACTCGGCCGACAGCGTCTTGATCTGCGCATCGGAATAGCCGAGGTCCGACAGCGTGCGGAACGCCACCATGTTCATCGAATGGCAGGCCGCGCAGACTTCCTTGTAGACCTTGAGGCCTCGCTGCAGCTGCGCCTTGTCATAGGTGCCAAACGGGCCGGTGAAGCTCCAGTCCATTTCCTTCGGCTCGTGGATCGGGAAATGCGTCGGCGCGGCGGCGTTGTGCGCCTCTTCGGCGGCGATCGCCCAAGTGCCTGCCGACCCGATGCCGACGGCCACGAGGCCGACCAGCGCCAGCGAGGTGAGAATCTTTTTCATGCCAAATCCCCTTAGATTCTCTACCCGCTCAGCCTTTGGTTTCCGGCGCCGCCGTAGCGCCCGCCGGATGTCCGCTGCCGCCCTTGTTCTTCTCGAGGACCGCCTCGGTGATCGAGTTCGGCAGCCGTCGCGGCGTCTCGATC
>NZ_RZPH01001096.1:0-1931 GCF_004022825.1 Mesorhizobium sp. M7A.F.Ca.CA.004.04.2.1 | reverse complement strand
GGATGGTCGTGATCTTCATTATGACCATGACTTGGCCGATCTCGCTGGGCTTCATCCTGCGGGGCGATCCCTATCACTTCATTCTCGGCCTGCTTTCGGCGCCATTTCTTTTTGCTATCAAGCGCTTCGCCGATCTGGTCCGCGAGGTGCTTTTCGCCGCCCTGTCCGAGGAAAAGAAGGCCAATCGCATCGCCCAGCGCTTCAACCGAGCGCTCAACACCATGTCGCACGGCCTTGTCATGCTCGGCCCGGACGGCCGCGTCGCGGTGGCCAATGCCGAGGCGGCGCATCTGATGTCGCTCAAGTCGCCCGACGCGCTGCTCGGCCGGTCGATCCATGGTCTGTTGATGCGCGGTGTCGCCGGCGGCATGCTGGCGCCCAAGGATTGCCGCTACATCGAGGCCCAGCTGACGCGTGCCCTGCGCGAGGGCCGCGACCGCAAGGTGCTGGTTTCCCTCGCCAACGGCCAGCATTACGAGTTCTCGGCTCGCGAAGGCAGCCAGGAACTGGGCGTCATCACCTTCGAGGACGTCACCGCCCGTGTCGAGGCGGAAGACAAGATCCGCTTCATGGCACGTTACGACAACCTCACCGGCCTGCCCAACCGCGCCTATTTCCATGAACTGGTAGGCGAGGCCATGGTATCAGGCGATCGCGATCGTCTCTGCGGCCTTGCGGTGCTCGACCTCGACGATTTCAAGAGCGTCAACGACACGCTTGGCCATCCGATCGGCGATGGCTTGATCTATGCCGTTGCCGAGCGGCTTGCCGCCATTGCCAGGCAAGATATCACGGTCAGCCGTTTCGGTGGCGACGAGTTCATGATCTTCTTCGACCGCGTCGAGGATGAGAGCCATCTGACCAGCCAGCTCGACGAGATTTTCGCCGGCCTGCAAGGGGAAGTCGACGTCGCCGGTCACGGGCTGCGCATTCAGGCCAGCGGCGGCGCGGTGCTGTCACGGGTCAAGGATACCGATGTCGACGCCATGATCGTCAAGGCGGACCTGGCGCTCTACAAGGCCAAGGAGCTCGGCAAGAACAGCTGGCGGCTGTTCGAAGCCTCGATGGATGCCGCCTTCCGCAACCGTCAGCTGATGAAGGCGGACCTGCGTACAGCCGTGGAAAGCAAGGGCTTGAGGGTGGTCTATCAGCCGATCGTGGCGATGAGCACCATGCGTATCGCCAGCTGCGAGGCGTTGTGCCGGTGGGATCATCCCGATCTCGGGCCGATCTCGCCCAGCATCTTCATTCCTTTGGCCGAGGAAATGGGCATCATTTCCGAGATCAGCACCTTCGTGCTGCAGGCAGCCTGCGCCGAATGCGCCAAATGGCCGGACCAGACCAGCGTCTCGGTCAATCTCTCGGCCAAGGATTTCCGCAACCGCGACGTCATCCAGAAGGTTCGCGATGCGTTGGCCGGCTCCGGCCTCGCCGCCTCCCGGCTCGAGATCGAGGTCACCGAAACGGCGCTGCTCGACGACAAGTCGCTGACGCGCCAGTATATCGAGGAGCTGAAGCAGATCGGCGTACGCATCGCGCTCGACGATTTCGGCACCGGCTATTCGAGCCTGAGCTATCTGCACAAACTGCCGCTCGACAAGATCAAGATCGACCGCTCGTTCCTGATGGACGTCACCCAGAACCCCCGTTCGCTCGAGCTGCTCAAGGGTATCGTCAACCTATCGCGGCCGCTGGGGCTTTCGGTCACCGTCGAGGGTGTAGAGACCTTCGAGCAGCTCAAGATACTGGCGCTGCAGGTCAAGCCCGACCTTGTCCAGGGGTTCCTGTTCGGTTCGGCGCTCAGCGCTTCCGGCATCGAGACCATGTCGAACACGGTATGGCCCTTCGCCAAGGACATCAATACAGCCAAGAGAGCCGCACGCCGCTGACCGGTGCCGGGAAGAATGTCGCCTTTTCATAAAAATTTACGG
>NZ_RZPH01001095.1:0-1932 GCF_004022825.1 Mesorhizobium sp. M7A.F.Ca.CA.004.04.2.1 | reverse complement strand
GCATCAAGGGCGCGGGCGAGGCCGGCACCATCGGCTCGACCCCGGCGGCGCTCAATGCGGTGACCGACGCGCTCTGGCGCGCTTATGGCGTCAAGCACATCGACATGCCGGCAACGCCGGCGCGTATCTGGGCGACCATCCGAGAAGCGTCGGGAGCGTGACAGCAGGCCCCGGCAGCCCCCCGGCCACAGCCAGCGGTGATGCCGGCGGGCACGACACGCTAACCGGCATCATGTTCAAGATCGTGTCGGTGGCGGTCTTCGTCGGCATGCAGACCTGCATCAAAGCCGCAGGCACGGTTCCGGCCGGCCAGATTGTCTTCTTCCGCTCTTTCTTCGCTATTTTCCCGATCATCGCCTTCCTGGCCTTCAGGAAAGAACTCGGCACTGCCTTCACCACCAAGCGTCCGTTCAACCACATCGCCCGCGGCCTGGTCGGCGTCTGCGCCATGGGGCTCGGCTTTTTTGCGTTGACCCGGCTGCCGCTGCCAGAAGCGATCACGCTGAACTACGCGCAGCCGCTGCTGGTGGTGGTGTTCAGCTCCATCTTCCTCGGCGAGGCCATCCGTGTCTATCGCTGGAGTGCGGTCGCGGTCGGCCTGGTCGGCGTGCTGATCATCTCCTGGCCGGAACTGACGCTGCTGAGTTCCGACGAGGCGCTCGACGATCAGGAAGTGCTTGGCGTCATCGCCGCTCTTGTCGCCGCGGCGATCTCGGCCGTCGCCATGCTCTTGGTGCGCAATCTCGTTCAAAGCGAGCGCACAGCGACCATCGTGCTGTGGTTTTCGGTGACGGCGAGCGTCATGTCGCTGCTGTCGCTGCCATTCGGCTGGCAGGCGCTGACGCCGCTCCAGGCGGCTCTTCTTGTTGCCGCCGGCTTCTGCGGCGGTCTCGGCCAGATCCTGATGACGGCGGCCTATCGCCATGCCGAGGCCTCGGTGGTGGCGCCGTTCGAATATACGTCGATGATCCTCGGCGTCGTCGTCGGTTATCTCGTCTTCGGCGACGTCGCCACGCTCCATATGCTCGTCGGCGGCCTGATCGTCGTCGCCGCCGGCATCTTCATCATCTGGCGCGAACGCCAGCTTGGCCTGGAGCGGACCCGCACGCGCAAGGCATCTTTGCCTGAAGGGTGATTACGACAGCTCGGCTCGCTCCTTCGCCAACCGAACCAGCACCGTCCTCGTCTGCTCATCGGCTGGAAAAAACGATTCGATCGCCAGTTCCGACAGGGTCACGTCGAGCGGCGTGCCGAAGACGGTGATGGTGCTGATGAACGACAGCACCTGGTCGCCGTGCGCAAGCCTGAGCGGGTGCACGATGGGGTTCGGCTCTACCGACACCGGCCGACTGCCTTTCAAGCCGGACGGATAAGTCCTCAGCTCACGCTCGAGTTCGATCAGCACCGCGTCGCCGCTCGCGTCATTCTGGTGTTTCAGGCGCTCGAGCAGATGCGTCCGCCATTCCTGGAGATTGACGATGCGTGGCGCGATGCCGCCGGGATGAAGGCTGAGGCGAAGGACGTTGACCGGCGGCGTCAGCAGCGAAGCCTCGCTGACATCGGCAAGGAAGGGGGCAATGGCGGCATTGGCCGAAACCAGGTTCCAGTGGCGGTCGACAGCGAGTGCCGGGAAAGGCTCGTGGCCTTTGAGGACGATCTCGACCGCCGCCATCGCCGGCGCCATCGTGGTGTCGGTCAATGAGCGCTCGCCGAAGCTCGGCGCAAAGCCGGCGGCGAGGAGCAACTGGTTGCGCTGCCTCAGCGGTATCGACAATTGCTCGGCCAGATGCAGCACCATGTCGCGTGAGGGCGCGGCGCGGCCGCTTTCGACGAAGCTCAGATGCCGCTGCGAGATTTCGGCCTCCATGGCGAGGTCGAGTTGAGACATGCGGCGGCGGGTGCGCCACTCGCGAATGAGGCTGCCGGCGGAGG
>NZ_RZPH01001094.1:0-1934 GCF_004022825.1 Mesorhizobium sp. M7A.F.Ca.CA.004.04.2.1 | reverse complement strand
GCCCAGCACCATCTGGTGGTCGAGCAGTCGATCCCCAGTCATGCGGGTCTGGGGTCCGGCACGCAGATCGCCCTTGCCGTCGCCTCGGCGTTGCGCACTCTCCATAATTTGCCTCTGGATATCGCCGGCGACGCGGGCCTGCTCGAGCGGGGCGGCCGATCCGGCATCGGCATCGCAAGTTTCGAAGATGGCGGCGTCATAGTCGACGCCGGCAAGAACGACCGCGGCGGAACGCCTCCGGTCGTCGCGCGGCTGCCGTTTCCGGAAGAGTGGCGCGTCATCCTCATCCTCGACCATTCCGGGCATGGACTGCATGGCGCTGCCGAGGTCGCGGCGTTTCGTTCGCTGCCGCCGTTCCCAACGGCAGGCAGCGGGGAGATCTGCCGAAGGGTGCTGATGGGCATTATGCCGGCTTTGGTCGAGCGGGACCTTCCGGCATTCGGCGCCGCCGTCACCGCGATACAGATGCTGATCGGCAGCCATTTCGCCCCGGCGCAGGGCGGCGTGTTCACCTCGAAGCGGGTCGAGATGGCGGCCCACCGTCTCAATGAAGCAGGCGCCGTCGGCATCGGCCAGAGTTCCTGGGGGCCGACAGGCTTTGCCTTCGCGCCATCACATGACGCCGCACTCAAGTTCGTCGACGCGGTTCGGAAGACGACAATTGAGGACGGCCTTGAGATCAAGATCGTCAAGGGCAGGAACTCCGGCGCGAAGATCAGCTCAACCAGGCTGAATCTCGTCGGCAGCTGACGCTCCCGTTTCAGGCAGAAAGGCAAGAAATGGCCCGCAAACACATCCTGCACATGCTGACACCGTTGAAGCAGATGAGCCCCTTCGACGTGAACATGGCGCTCGACGCAGGCTTCGACGCCGTCGTCCCCTATGTCGATGTAAGCCTCGCCGAAGTGACAGGCCTGGTCCAGGACGCGATCTTTTCGCGCCCGCCGGATGCGGGTGTCGACACCGGCATCTTCATCGCCGGGAAGGATGCCTCGTTGGCGCTCGACATGTTCGACGCCGCGAAGAAGGCGATGGTGCCGCCTTTCCAGGTTTCGGTATTTGCCGATCCGGCCGGCTCGTTCACCACGGCCGCGGCGATGGTGGCCAAGGTCGAAAAGGCGCTCGAGAAGAAATTTCAGCGTGCGCTCAGGGATACGAGGGTGGCTGTTTTCGGCGCCACCGGCGTCGTCGGCTTCTGCACCGCCGTCATCGCGGCAGGGGAAGGTGCCCGGGTCACACTTGTCGGCCATGACGGCATCGAGAGGGTCAAACAGATCGCAGCCGAGATCGAAAGCAGATTCAACATCATCGTCGATGCCGCTGACGGATCGAGCGACGCACGCAAGACAAAGCTGGTCGAGGCGAACGAAATTATCCTGGCTTGCGCCAAAGCCGGCGTCCAGGTGGTCTCCAAAGCCCAGTTGAAAGGCAATGACCTGCTTATTGCGGCCGACGTCAATGCCGTCCCCCCGGCCGGCATCGAAGGATTGGCCGTCAATGCCAATGGTGATCCACTCGAAGCGGCAAAAGCTGTCGGCATTGGTCCGCTTGCCATCGGCAATGTCAAATATAAGGTCGAATTCGGTCTCTTCAAAAGAATGATCGAATCCGAAAAGACGATCACGCTCGATTTTCAGGAAGCGTTTTCCCTTGCACGCGAGATTGCCAAGTAACGCCGGATCTCTTTTGATCGCGGCAATTTCAGGCCGGGCGCTGGCCGCCGCCGCGCGTCGCGCCGGCTATCGTCCGCTGGTTGCCGATTTCTTTTGCGATACGGACACCGTCGCGCTCGCCGAACGTGCGACGATGCTGCCGGGCGACCTGCAGAGGGGCATCGACGGCGAGCGCATCGTCGACACGCTTCGGCGATTGGCTGGCGACGACCTGCCGGTCGCCATTATCCTGGGCTCAGGGTTTGAGCGGATGCCTGAGAC
>NZ_RZPH01001093.1:0-1934 GCF_004022825.1 Mesorhizobium sp. M7A.F.Ca.CA.004.04.2.1 | reverse complement strand
CTCGACCACGGTCACTTTGGCGCCCATTTTTGCAAACGCCATGCCGAGTTCCAGCCCGATATAGCCGCCACCGACGACCGCGAGTTTTCTCGGCACGTCGCTCAGTGCCAGTGCCTCGGTTGACGAAATCACCGGACCGCCAAAGGGCAGGAACGGCAGCTCGACTGGCGCCGAGCCGGTGGCAATGACGATCGTCTCGGCGCGGATGACTTGGCTTCCCGTCTCGGTCTCGACCGCAACCGTCTTGCCGTCGCGAAAGCTCGCCCAGCCATGCACGGTCTTGACTCCTGCCTTCTTGAGCAGGCCGGCGACGCCGCTGTTGAGCCGGCTCACGATGCCGTCCTTCCAGGCGATCGTCTTCGCCAGGTCGAGCGTCGGTGCGGTGAGCGAGATGCCGAGCGGGCTCTTGCCGCCTTCCATGTGCGACACCTTCTCGAACTCCTCCGCCGCATGGATCAGCGCCTTGGACGGGATGCAGCCGACATTGAGACAAGTGCCGCCCGGCTTGCCGGCTTCCACGATCACCGTATCGACGCCGAGCTGTCCGGCACGGATAGCGCAGACGTAACCACCGGGACCGGCGCCGATGACCAGCAGCTTGCAGGAGATTTCTTTCATGTTGGCTGCTTCCTTTCGGCCGCCGGGCGCCCTGTCCTTCTCCCCTTGTGGGAGAAGGTGGATCGGCGCGTTAGCGCCGAGACGGATGAGGGGTGTTCCAGCGGAGTGAGGCGTTGGCGTTCCCTGGAACACCCCTCATCCGTCGCCTTCGGCGACACCTTCTCCCACAAGGGGAGAAGGGGGAGCCCACATTCCAACGCCGGTAACTTCCGAAGGTCCGTCTCAAGCTTCGACATCGGCCTCATCACCTCAATCCACAAAGATCAGCGCCGGCGTTTCCAGCAGCGTCTTGATCCGCTGGATGAACACCGCCGCATCCCACCCATCGATCACCCGATGGTCGAAGCTTGACGATAAATTCATCATCTTGCGCGGGATGAACTGGGTGCCGTCCCACACCGGCCGCACCATCATCTTGTTGACGCCGATGATCGCCACTTCCGGATGGTTGATGACCGGCGTCGTCGCCACGCCGCCCATGGCGCCGAGCGAGGTGATGGTGATGGTCGAGCCGGACAGCTCGTCGCGTGTCGCCGTGCCGGACTTGGCCGCCTCGGCCAGCCTGATGATTTCTGCGCCGCACTCCCAGATGTCGCGCGCCTCGGCATGTTTGACCACAGGCACTACCAGCCCCGACGGCGTCTGCGCGGCGATGCCGATATGGATGCCGCCATGCTGGTGGATGATGCCGGCCTCGTCGTCGAACAGCGAATTGAGGTTGGGCTGGTCCGCGATCGCCTTGACCATGGCCCGCATCAGGAACGGCAGCAGCGTCAGCTTCGGCCGCTCCACGCCACCCCTACCTGGGCGCTTCTCCTTGTTGAGCGCGGCGCGCAATTCCTCCAGCGCGGTGACATCGATCTCCTCGACATAGGTGATGTGCGGGATGCGCGATTTCGACAGCGACATCTTCTCGGCGATCTTGCGCCGCAAGCCGACCACCTTGATATCCTGGATCGCATCGTTGCGGGCGAGGCCGGATGTCCTGGCAACCTGCGGCCCGCGCGCCAGGAACGCTTCGATGTCCTCATGGCCGATGCGGCCGGCAGGGCCGGATCCCGCAACCTGCCTGAGATCGATGCCGGCTTCCTTTGCCCGCAGACGCACGGCAGGCGAAGCCAGCGGTCTTTCGCCCTCGGGACGCGGTGCGCCGGCGGGCGTGGCAACTTGAGATGTCGGCGCCGTACCCCCACCCCTAGCCCCTCCCCACAAGGGGGAGGGGGATTCGGTCGCCGCCGCTTCCCCGCCTTCGATTCCTTTGGAATTTGCTGATGACGATGAGGTGGGTTTTGCTCCGCCCTTGGAGGCTGTGGCGC
>NZ_RZPH01001092.1:0-1935 GCF_004022825.1 Mesorhizobium sp. M7A.F.Ca.CA.004.04.2.1 | reverse complement strand
GCCGGCAGATCGAGCACACGCAGTTGCTCAACGAATATTCGTGGGTCGTTTAAGGCATCGATCTTGCCGTCTGGATGGCGATTTCGGAACGTTATGGGCAGGTTATCCGCTCGATACTCGTCGGCGAGCGCCGCAAGCTTGTCGGAAACCTCCTGGACCTTGATCGGTTTCTTCCGTTCGCCAGACAGAAGCTTAATAACGGTGTCGGTCCACCAACCCTCAAGTCTCTCGAACAAAGCGACGCGGAATTCTCGGCGGACGGTGCGAAGCCGTTGATCCACCAACATCGGAATTTCATTAATTCGTGGTGCCGCTGGGAAGATCGTTATGCGTCCGTAGAAATCTCGGGTCTCTTCGGCGGTCAAACCATCGAGTTCGGATTTGACTTTTGCGATTTCACGGGACTGGCTTTGAGCCAGAATATTCGCGGCCACTTCAGCTCTAGTGCCGTCATCTGCTTGCACACCGGTAAACAGGGTAAGGAATGAGTTGGGAGAAATACTCGCAGTGCTGAACAAAAGGAAGCGGGCGTCAGACGCCTCCATACCGCTCGCCTTGTAGTATTTGATCCATATGCGCACCGACTTCCAGAAGTCGACCGATAAGTCCGAGAGCCTGTCTCCTGGGGCTTTGTGCTTAAGCGAAGCCAGCGAGACACCTGCATTGGTGGCTACAAATTCTACGTCATCATTTCTTTCGATGTATACAGCACCATCCTCCGGAAGATCGAGCACCTTCAGGAGTGCAAATCTGGCCTGATATATATAACCTAGCCCCTGCTCCGCTGCCGAAAACGCCGAACTAGAGTCGGTCATTCACCGGAAACTCAATAACAGGATATTTGAGACACGTTCCAACTCATCCCCCATCTATGTTTGCGATTTAAATATCTGGGTTATTTTAAATAAACAACCACTCGATTTGATGGGCGAGTGCGAAAATTGCTGCGCAGTTGTGATTTCTGCGGCCTTGGACACTGGCGCGAATTGTGACGAGTGAATGGCTACTTTTCTTCCACGATCCGCAAATACGCCGCCGTCACGAACAGCACGAACAAGATCCGCCTTGCCTCCTCGGGCATTAGCAGGGTCGTCAGCACCGGGAGATTTCATGCCGAGGTGACGGGTGCCGCGAGGCGACTCAGCCCGCGAATGCTTCGAATGTATCCCTGGAGGTCAGCATCGCCTGGCCCTTGAACGAGATCGAGAAATCACCGAGCTGGTACTGGCCCTGGTCATTCTTGACCAGAATGTCGCCATCAACCGTGTTGAAGCCACTCTCGATGCTTTTGAGGATCCTGTCGACGTAGCGCAGGTTGCTCTTGGCGGAGAGACTGTCTTTCTTGGCCAGCTGCGCGAGACCTTGGAGCTTCGGATCGTCGCCGATGCTTTGCAGCCGTGCTTCAACGGCCTCGGGGCCGGTGCGCGCCAACGCCGCATTCAGGGCCGGCAGTGCCTTCTGCAGGCTGAACAATGCAGAGGCTATGGATACTTCGTCGGCCGCACCCCCGGGTTCAAATTGCCCTGCAGTTCCTTCGGCAGCGGCAGGCTTGAGCATTGCAGGTGCACCTCGCGGGCGAACAGCTTTCGTTGCTTCTGCTCATGCTCCTTGATGGCTGCGACGAGCCCCATCGAGTATGGACCAAGCAAGACGCCGAAACCCCACCCCGGATGCTCCTTCTCGCGAGCTTGGTAATCCGAAGCCGCCCTGCGGGCCTGTTGGCATGCCGGCGAAGCCCATTTCTGGTCCTGCTGCGAAAGCGACGCCTCATAGTCGACCGGGGAGGTCGCGCACCCGGCCACTGCCGCAGTCAATGCGAGGCAGATTGCGTTTCTCATCCGAAGCCTCTCCTAAGCCTTGTGAAGGGCCTGCATAGACCTCTTCATCCCACAAGGCGATAGCTGCGGCCATGCGCCTTCCCACCCTCCGCAACCC
>NZ_RZPH01001091.1:0-1936 GCF_004022825.1 Mesorhizobium sp. M7A.F.Ca.CA.004.04.2.1 | reverse complement strand
ATGCCACAGAGCAGCACCAGGATCGTGATGAAAAAGATCGCCGTTGGCAGCGTCCATGCCATCCAGGTGAGGTTCATGGTCATACCCTCCCCAGGGCGAAGCCCTTGGCGATGGTGTTGCGGATGAACTCGTGCGTTTGTTTCATCACACCCTCCCTAGGGCAAAGCCCTTGGCGATGTAGTTGCGGACGAACCAGATCACGAGCGCGCCTGGAAGGATGGTGAGCACGCCGGCGGCGGCGAGCACGCCCCAGTCGAGCCCGGAGGCCGAGACCGTGCGCGTCATGATCGCCGCGATCGGCTTGGCGGCGGTCGTGGTCAAGGTGCGCGCGATCAGCAGCTCGACCCATGAGAACATGAAGCAGAAGAAGCAGGCCACGCCGACGCCGCTGGCGATCAGCGGCATGAAGATTTTTAGGAAGAAGCGCGGGAAGGAGTAGCCATCGATATAGGCGGTCTCATCGATCTCCTTCGGCACGCCGGACATGAAACCCTCGAGGATCCACACCGCCAGCGGCACGTTGAACAGGCAGTGTGCCAGCGCCACCGCGATATGCGTGTCGATCAGCCCGAAGGCCGAATAGAGCTGGAAGAATGGCAGCGCGAACACCGCCGGCGGCGCCATGCGGTTGGTCAATAGCCAGAAGAAGAGGTGCTTGTCGCCGAGGAACCGGTAGCGCGAGAAAGCGTAGGCAGCCGGCAGCGCCACCGAAACCGAGATCACCATGTTCATGACGACATAGATGATCGAATTGATGTAGCCCTTGTACCAGGACGGGTCGGTGAAAATCACGATGTAGTTGGCCAGGGTCGGGCTCTTCGGCCACAGCGAAAAGGCGCCCAGGATCTCCTGATTGGTCTTGAAGCTCATATTGACCAGCCAGTAGATCGGCAGCATCAGAAAGATGATGTAGATCGTCGGCACCAACCACCAGAACCGGGATTCTTCGCCGCGCCGGCGCATCAGCCGCGCAAGCTGGTCCTGCGACAATGTGCTGGCGAGCCCGTCCGAAACGGCCGTCTCACGCACCCGGTCCTGCCTCGTCGTTCCTTCGTTGGCGCCGCTCATCTCAGCGCTCCGCATCGACATTGGTCATGACGGTGTAGAACACCCATGACAGCAAAAGGATGATCAGGAAGTAGATGATCGACATGGCCGCCGCCGGCCCGAGATCGAACTGGCCGATGGCAATCTTGACCAGGTCTATCGACAGGAACGTCGTCGAATTGCCTGGGCCTCCGCCCGTGACGACGAACGGCTCGGTGTAGATCATGAATGAGTCCATGAAGCGCAGCAGCACCGCGATCAGAAGCACGCGGTTCATCTTCGGCAGCTGGATGTAGCGGAACACTGCCCAGCGTGAGGCGCCGTCGATCTTGGCCGCCTGGTAGAAGGCATCGGGGATCGAGACCAGTCCGGCGTAGCAAAGCAGAACGACGAGGCTTGTCCAGTGCCAGACGTCCATCAGGATGACCGTCACCCAGGCGTCGGTCGGATCGTTGACGTAGTTGTAGTCGAAGCCGAGCGACGACAGCGTGTAGCCGAGCAGGCCAATGTCGATGCGGCCGAACACCTGCCAAATCGTGCCGACGACGTTCCACGGGATCAGCAGCGGCAGAGCCATCAGAACCAGGCAGACCGGCACGCCCCAGCCTTTCTTGGGCATGTTGAGAGCGATGAAGATGCCGAGCGGGATCTCGATGGCGAGGATGGTTGCGGAAAAGATCAGGTTGCGGACCATCGACAGCCAGAAGCGTTCCGACTCCAGGATTTCGGTGTACCAGTCCGAGCCGTTCCAGAAGAAGACGTTGTTTCCGAACGTGTCCTGCACCGAATAGTTGACCACCGTCATCAGCGGGATCACCGCCGAGAACGCCACCAGCAGGAGGACCGGCAGCACCATGAACCAGGCCTTGTTGTTCCAGGTCTTCTCCAT
>NZ_RZPH01000108.1:0-9851 GCF_004022825.1 Mesorhizobium sp. M7A.F.Ca.CA.004.04.2.1 | reverse complement strand
CCGAAAAACAGCTCGGCCAGGCGCTGTTCGAGCGAACGGCGAGCGGTCTGGTGCTGACCGAATTCGGCGCCGTCTTCGCGGCCCGCCTCGGTGCTGGATTTCGTGAGCTTTCCCAGGCCGTGGCCCTGGCCGACGAGGCTACGCAATGCACATTGGTGGTTTCGGTGGCGCCGGCCTTTGCCTCGAAGTGGCTGTTGCCCAGACTATCTCGCCACTTCGACCGGCATCCCAAAGTGCTGCTGCGCATCGACGCTTCGGTGCGGCTGGCCAATCTCGATCACTCGGACATCGACATCGCCATCCGGCTCGGCGACGGCAAATGGCCGGGCGGACGCACGGAACTGCTCTTGGCGCAGGAAGTCTTCCCGGTCTGCGCGCCGGCGATCGCCCAAAAACTGAAGTCGATCGAGGATCTTGCCCAGACCTGCGCGATCACCGACGAGCGGGCAATGATCAACTGGGAAAGCTGGTTCGAGACAGCAGGCGTTCCGCCTGTCACCTTCCTCAAGGGTGCGCGTTTCACCGACCCGATGCTGTGCCTGGAATCGGCGATTGCCGGCCATGGCGTGATGCTGGGCTGGCAATTGCTTGCCGCGGATGCGCTGACCGACGGGCGGCTGGTGGCGCCTTTCGGAATCCGCGCCCAGAGCGGGCTCGGCTATTGGCTGGTGACCTCGTCCGTCAAGGCGGAAAGCCGCAAGGTCCGTGATTTCAAGGTCTGGATCAGGGAAGAGATCGAGGCAACCATGGCGCGGTTCGGGTCCGTAAACCCAGAACCCGCCGGCGCGATCGCGGTGGAAAGGACGGAGGCACCGAGCTATGTAGAGTCGGACATCAAACTACGACAGGCAGGATCATGACCACACATTCGCGCGGCGTTTCCGCATCGATCGACCCGGTGAAGCTCGACAGGCTGGCGGAAGTCGCCATCAAGGTCGGACTGCAATTGCAGCCGGGGCAGGATCTGGTGCTGACTTCGTCGATCGCGGCACTGCCGTTGACCAGGCGGATCGTCGAGCACGCCTACAAGGCCGGCGCCGGGCTGGTGACGCCGATCTTCAACGACGACGAGATGACGCTGGCCCGCTACCGCTTCGGCGCCGATGCGAGCTTCGACCGCGCCGCCGGCTGGCTCTATGAAGGCATGGCGAACGCCTTTTCCAACAATGCGGCCAGGCTTGCCGTGCGCGGCGAGGATCCATCGCTGTTGTCGGCTCAGGATCCGGCGAAAGTGGCGCGCGCCAACAAGGCGAATTCGATGGCCTACCAGCCGGCGCTGGAAAAGATCACCGGCTTCGACATCAACTGGAACATCGTGGCCTATCCGGACCTCGCCTGGGCCAGGCAGGTTTTTCCTGACGATGCCGACGATGTCGCGGTCGTGAAGCTCGCCGACGCCATCTTCGCCGCGTCGCGGGTCGATGTGGAGGACCCCATCGGCAATTGGAAGGCGCACAACGCGGCGCTGCGCAGCCGCACCGAATGGCTCAACGGCCATGATTTCCATGCGCTGCACTTTGCCGGACCCGGCACCGACCTGACGGTTGGACTGGCGGACGGCCATGAATGGATGGGCGGCGCCTCGACCGCCAAGAACGGCATCACCTGCAACCCCAACATCCCGACCGAGGAAGTCTTCACCACGCCGCATGCAAGGCGGGTCGAGGGTCATGTCTCCTCGACCAAGCCGCTGTCCTACCAGGGCACGCTGATCGACGACATTTCGGTGCGTTTCGAAGAAGGCAGGATTGTCGAGGCCAAGGCATCGAAGGGCGAGGATGTGCTGAAGAAGGTGCTCGATACAGATGAGGGCGCGCGCCGCCTCGGCGAAGTAGCGCTGGTGCCGCATTCCTCGCCGATCTCGGCAAGCGGGCTGTTGTTCTTCAACACGCTGTTCGACGAGAACGCCGCCTGCCATATCGCGCTCGGCCAGTGCTATTCGAAGTGCTTCGTCGACGGCGCCTCGCTCAGCCAGGACGAGATCGCGGCGCGCGGCGGCAACAAGAGCTTCATCCACATCGACTGGATGATCGGTTCGGACAAGATCGACATCGATGGTGTCCACAAGGACGGCGCCCGCGTGCCCGTCATGCGCAAGGGTGAATGGGCTTGACCGTACGGAGGGTGCGATGGCCTTCGACCTGGCGGTCAAGCGTATCTACGAGCCACCCGCGCCCGATGACGGGCAGCGGGTTCTGGTCGACCGCATCTGGCCGCGCGGTGTCAGCAAGGAAGACGCTGCGCTGACGCTGTGGTTGAAGGACATCGCACCGAGCGACGACCTGCGAAAGTGGTTCGGCCATGCGCCGGCGCGCTGGCCGGAGTTTCAGGAGCGGTATCGTGCTGAGCTGGACGGGAACGGCGAGGCGGTGAGTGAATTGCGAGGCTTGATCAGCCACGGCAAGGTGACGCTGCTCTATGGCGCGCATGATGAAGCGCATAACAATGCGGTGGCGCTGGCGGGGTATCTCAGCGCAAGCGCTCACAATTAGCCATCGTTAGCCAGACCTTCGTCATCCTCGGGCTTGACCCGAGGATCCATGCCGCGACCTCAGTCGAAAGGCGCAGCGGAGCAGAATCTGCACCGTTGCAACACGGATAGATCACGGCATGGATCCTATGGTCTGCGCTGCGTCGCTCCGCTCCTTGCTTCGCCATAGGATGACGAAGTGAGGTGTATGCGCTGCCCTACTTCACCACCGCCTCATAAACATCAGCCTTGAACCCCACCAGAATCCGATCCCCAACCTCCAGCACCGGTCGCTTGATCACGGTCGGCTTGGCCAGCATCAGCGCCTTGGCCTTCTTTTCGTCGAGGCTCTGCTTGTCGTTGTCCGGCAGTTCGCGAAACGTGGTGCTACCCTTGTTGAGCAGCTTTTCCCAGCCGACCTTGCCCGCCCAGCCATCCAGCCGCTTCGCGTCCAGTCCCTCTGCCCTGAAATCGTGAAACCTGTAGGCCACGTCATGGCCTTCCAGCCAGAGGCGCGCCTTCCTGACCGTGTCGCAGGTGGTGATGCCGTACATGATGATCGTCAAAACAGTGGCCCTTCCGATTTCGAATCTGACCGCAGATTAAGGACGCTCTGCGCGCTTTGCCAGCGCTCCCCGGCATGCCTTCGGTTTTGCCCTTGCCAACACTAAGGAATTTCCCTAAGTATTTTGACAGCGCCTCAGGACCAACCAATGACAAGCCTTCAGACCACAACTCCGAGCCCTCCGCCGATCGACGGCATCTTTCGCGCACTGTCCGATCCGACGCGGCGACGCGTGGTGGAGCGGCTGAACCGCAGCCCTGCCTCGGTCAGCGAGCTTGCCCAACCGTTCGACATGGCCCTGCCCTCCTTCATCGAACATCTCAAAATCCTCGAAGGTTGCGGGCTGGTGCGCTCGCAAAAGACCGGCCGGGTCAGGACCTATCAACTGGCGCCCGAGCCGCTGAAGCTTGCCGAAAACTGGCTGGCCGAACAGCGCACGCTGTGGGAGCGCCGCCTCGACCAGTTCGACGCCTATGTGATGACCCTCAAGGAGACAGAAAAATGATCTATCCCCTCAAGCCGGATCCCAGACTGGACCTCGTGCTGGAGCGCGTCATCGATGCGCCGCGCGAATTGCTGTGGCGCGCCTTGACGACGCCGGAGCACGTCAAGCAATGGTTCACGCCGAAGCCTTGGATGATCACCGACTGCGAGATAGACCTCAGGCCGGGCGGGCTGTTCCGCACGCGCATGCAGTCGCCCGACGGAACCGAGGTCAACGACCGCCATTGCTGCTATCTCGAAATCGTGCCGAACGAGCGGCTGGTGTGGACGGATGCATTGTTGCCGGGTTACCGGCCGTCAGGGGAACCCTTCATCACCGCTGTTATCTCCTTGCAGCCGGACGGCAAGGGCACGCGCTACACCGCCACCGCCATCCATCGCGACGAGGCGACCCGCAACAACCATGAGGAGATGGGTTTCTTCAACGGCTGGGGCACGGTGGCCGATCAGCTTGGGCAGTACGTGAAGACGATCTGATCTTCCCACATGACGGCCAGGACGTTGTCTTGGCCGTCATGCTTGTTTTCAACCCGGGAGCGAAGAGAGCAGTCTCCCGGTGGCATTTCCGCCTCAATAATAGAAGCGCTCTTCGGTGATCTTGCCGTTCTTGACTGTGTAGAGGCCAACTTCATCCATGGTGACGCGCTCGCCGGTGGCCTTGGGCGTGATGTCGAACTTGAAGCGCACCGCGAACTGGTCTCCGTTGACATAGGGGCCCTCGACCGAGCCGCCATGCACTTCGTTGTTCTCCTGCCACCACTGGCCCTTCTGCTTGAGAGCCTCCTTGCCATGGGAGATGGCCATCGGCCCCGCCATGGCTTCGAGACTGACGATATCATCGGCATTGTACTTCTCGGCAGCAGCTTCGTTATCGCCCTGCTTGAGCAGTTCGGTGAAATCTTTGGCAATTTCCGCGATGGTCATTTGTGTTCCTCCTGTCAGACGCACTGCAAATGGGGAACAGCTTGCTGGCCTGCCACCATTGCCGGCACTACAGCTGACAAGCCGTGTCAGGACGATTGATATAGCGGCTGTATGACGACGATTTCTCACATGCCGGCTAGGGAATCGTCCTGACCGGTCAATTGCCAGGTCGCCGGACATTTGTATTCACCCTGGTGGCTACGGATCAGCGAAAAACTCCGCACTGTCCAGGATATCGGCTCAACGATCCGTTCCCGCACTTTTGGAACGCCCCTCCTGTCGCGAAGCAGCGTGACATGTGGCTCCAGCGAGGTCGTGATGAATGGCTTTAGCGGGCTGTCGTCAATTACGGCAGAGAGCTTGCGCCAGAAGGCTTGCAAAGTCGGCGAATGGTCGCTGCTGCGAAGCACCAGCGCCCCGCCGCCGAAAGCCGACAGGCGGTCGAAGCAAACATCGAATGGTGTGGCTTGCATCAGCAAGCCGACATGGCGGGCGATCTCCACCACACGCTTCTGTTTGCCGTCGCCAAGGCCGATCAGGGATATGTGCATTTGATCGGTTGGCGTCAGCCATCCCCGCAATCTCAGTTCCTGATTGTAGTGCTCAGCCCTGCGCCGCAGCATGGCATTGACCGGGTCTTCAACGAGAAATCCGTAAAACAGATGCGGCTCCCGGATCGGGCTCTGTCCTTCAAATCGGAAAAAGGTCTGACCGTTCTTCGCGGTTCCGTATGAAAATTGCCCACTCACAACCGATCTCGTCCGGCAGATTGTATCAAGCCGAGAAGCTTAGAACAAAAAGGGAACGAATCAAGTGAAAACAAAACCGGCGCTAATGGTTTCCGCATCAGCGCCCGCAAGCTTAACGGCGGAGCAAGCATTTTCGAGCAGGGGCCGAACCCTACGATCCGTAGCCGATGATGCCCTGACCTCCCGAAAATCGTGGATCGACCAGTCGACATACCCCCGGCCGTTGACCGACGGCTTGTAGCCACCGCGCGGCGTGTGCTCCGGTTATTTAACGTCGACAAAATTAGCTTGGTAGCACCGGGCAGTTGGCACCACGGCGCAGGCTGATATGCGCCACGTCTCCGACGCTGAATTGGGAACCCTCGGCCTGGCGCGGCGCATCGATGACAACAGGCGCGCCCTGCCCGAGTTCGGCATGAAGGCGCAGCGTGCGACCGTGAAAGACGACGCTGTTGACGCGCGCCGGCGCGGTGCCGGGCGCGGCCTCGGTCATCGCCAGCAAATCCTCCGGACGCACGCCGATGGTGCGGGTGGCGCCCTCGGCAGGTGCCTCGCTAGTTTCAGAAATAGCCTCCAGCGGCAGGGCGCCGGCGGCGAAGCGCAGGCGATCGCCGTCTCGGCCGACGAAGCGCGATTGCAGGAGATTCATGGTGCCGATGAAGCTCGCCACAAACTTCGTGGCGGGCCGGTCGTAAAGGGTGGCCGGCGGCGCGATCTGCTCGATGCGGCCCTTGTTCATGACGACGATGCGGTCGGAGATCGACAGCGCTTCGGTCTGGTCGTGGGTGACCATGACGAAGGTGGTGCCGAGCCGCGACTGCAGCCGCTTCAGTTCAACCTGCATCTGTTCGCGCAGATGCGCATCGAGCGCCGACAGCGGCTCGTCGAGCAGCAGCACGCGTGGTTCGCAGACGATGGCACGCGCCAGCGCGACGCGCTGGCGCTGGCCGCCCGACAGTTCGGAGACGCGGGCGCCAAGCTTGTCGGCGAGACCGACCATGTCGAGGGCTTCGCCGGTTCGCTTTGCCTGTTCGGCTCCAGACAGTTTGCGCAGTGACAGACCGAAGCCGACATTTTCGGCGACATTCATGTGCGGGAACAGCGCATAATCCTGGAACACGGTGTTGACCGGCCGGTCGAAGGGCCGAAGGGCCGTGATATCGCGACCATCGAGCAACACCTTGCCGCTCGACGGGCTTTCGAAACCGGCGATGACGCGCAGGCTGGTGGTCTTGCCGCAACCCGACGGCCCGAGCAGCGTGACAAACTCGCCGCTGATAATGTCGAGGTCGACGGCGTCGAGCCCGACGATGCCGCCAGGAAAAATCTTCGAGACCGCCTGCAGCCGCACGAGTGGATCAGGCGCCATCGCGAACCTCGGACGGCTTCGTGGTGTTGACCCAGAGGATCTGGCAACGCTCGGTGCCCGGATTGCGGAAGGCATGCAAAAGCGTGCTCTTGAACGCAAAACTGTCGCCGGCCTTCAGCACGTAATTTGTCGAATCCACCACCAGTTCGACCTCGCCGGCCAGCACGAAGCCGAATTCATGGCCGGCATGGGCATAGGCCTCGGCCGTGCCGCCGCTGGCTTCCACCGTCACCAGCATGCCGGTCAGCGTCGCGCCCGGGGGTGACAGCAGCGCCTTGGCAATGCCTTCCGACTTCACCGGGATCTGCCGCCGCTTGTCGGCGCGCACGCAATAGAGATCGTTGGCCGCATCGTTGCCGTCGGCGATCAGCGCCGACGGCTCGATGTCGAGGGCGGCGGCGAGCGGCCAGATCACCTTGACGCGCAGCGAGGACATGCCGCGCTCGATCTGGCTGAGCGCCCCGATCGACACACCAGCTTTTGCCGCAAGATCGGCCAGCGACAGATTGCGCTCCAGCCGCAGCGCCCGCACGCGCCGGCCGACCCGCACATCGGCATCGTCCTTCGGCTTCTCAGCCGGTTCGTCCAGCATGTCCATTTGTTAGTCCTTATTGCAGTGCTTAGGGCCGGTGGCGACCAAGGCCGGCTTCAGGGTTGGATAGCTATCGGGCGTCAGTGCTGCCCCTCATCGCCCTGCCGGGCACTTCTCCCCGTATAGTGACGGGGAGAAGTGGCTGGCCGCAACGCCGGCGCCATCCTTGCAACGCTGATGATTGGCGAAATGGGCGATGACAGCGTCCCTCTCCCCGTCACTATACGGGGAGAGGATGCCGGCAGGCAGGTGAGGGGCAGCGCAAACTTCGGCAATTGGTCGCCTCGAATACGGTTGAAACTCACCCGCCCGCCTTGACCTTTTCAAACATCTTGGCGAGGTCGTCATTCTGTTTCATCGGCCCGGTGAAGATGGTGGTCTTCAGCAACACCTCGGGATCGGATGGCAGCTGCAATTTCTCAAGTTCCTCCTTCGGCACGGTGGCGAAGGCGGAGTTCAGCGAGCTGCCGTAGCCATAGGCCTGGATCAGGTATTTGCCGGAGTCGGCATCCAGCCGGCTGTTGATGAAGTCATAGGCGAGATCGACATTCTTGGCGTCCTTGAGCATGACGAAGCCGCAGGCCCAGGTCAGCATGCCCTCCTTCGGCTTCATGAACTCGACCGGCACGCCCTGCTTCTTCAGCGACGTGGCGGACGCGTTCCAGGTCATGGCGGCGACCAATTGGCCGCTGGCCAACGCCTGTTCGACGGAGGTCATGTCGGTGGTGTAGTTGGAGAGCAGCGGGCGCTGCTCGCGCAGCTTCTCGGCCACCTTGTCCATTTGCTCCGGCGTCATGTCGAACGGATTGACGCCGGCGAGCAGTGCGGCAACGACCGGCGTGTCGTGCACGGCGTCGATCGTCGCCATGCGGCCGGCATACTGCTTGTCCCACAAAAGGTTCCAGCTCGCTTCCGGGTTCTTCACCAGATCGGTTCGGTAGAGGATCGAGGTGTTGCCCCAGTCCCATGGCACCATCCAGACCTTGCCGTCGCCGGCCTGCAGGTCGGGCAGGTTCTTGAACACCGGGAAGATCGAATCCCAGTTCTTGATGCGCTTGGTGTCGATCGGCTGCAGCAGGCCTTCCTTGTTCCAGCGCGCCACCTTGTCATAACAGGGATGCGCGATGTCGGGGCGGAAGCCGGCCTTGACCTTGGTGAAGGCGTCATCGTCGTCACCGAAGATGGAGGCCTCGACGCCATCGGGATGCGCGGCAAGGAAGCTCTTGTTGAAATCGGGCAGTTCATAGCCCGACCAGGTGAAATATTGCAGCTTGTCGCCGGCGAAAGCGACGGTCGACGACAGCGTCATCGCGAACGCCGTCAATCCAGCGCAAACAGTCTTTGCAGAGATCGATTTCAGGTCGAATGCCATTGCAGTTCTCCTCTCTTGGTTTGTTTTGGTTGTGATGGATCCGCGGGCTTTGGCGCCGTGGCGGACAGGCCGCGATGGCGCAGGATTTCAGCTGCTGCAGCGATGATGAAGGACACAGCCAGGATCGACGTGCCCAGCGCCATCACCGTCGGCAGCGACTTTGGAAAACGCAGCTGGCTCCAGATGTAGAGCGGCAGCGTCGGCTCGGTGCCGGCGAGGAAGAAGACGACGATGAATTCGTCGAAGGAGATCAGGAAGGCCAGCATGAAGGCCGAAACGATGGCCGGCAGGCTGAGCGGCAGCATGACCCGCCGGAACGTCGTCCAGTCGGAGGCGCCGAGATCGAGCGCCGCCTCGCGAATGGTTTTCGGGACGGCGGCGAAGCGGCTGCGCATGATCACCACGGTCGTCGGCAGCGCCACCAATATGTGACCGAGAACGATGGCGATGCGCGATGGCCCCAAACCAATGAGGTTGATGAGGATCAGCAGCGATATGCCGACGATGACGCCGGGGATCAGGATCGGCAGCCGGGCGATGGCGCTGATGGTGGCGGCCAGCGGCGAGCGGCCATAGAGGTCCATGTAGGATACGGTGATGCCGCACAGCGTCGCGCCCGTGGCGGCAATGGCGCCGATGACGAGGCTGTTCAAGAGTGCACCAGTCAGCGCCGAATTGCCGAACAGTGTCGCGTACCATTGCAAGGTGAAGCCTTGCAGTGGAAACGCTGCCTGGATCGAGTTGTTGAAGGAAAACAGCGGGATCAGCAGCACCGGCAGATAGAGAAAGACCAGATAGGCGACGACGTAGACGCCGAGCCAGCGGCCGCCTCCCTGCGTGCGTGCAGCGCTCATGTGCGGCTGCCAAATCTGCGGTCGGCGAAACGCGCGACCAGCACCACGCACAGGATGACCAGCATGACGGCGACGGAGAGTGCGGCGCCGAACGGCCAGTCATTGGCCTTGCCGAATTGCGCCTGGATCAGCGTGCCGATCATGGTGCTGGCCGGGCCGCCGACGAGCGCCGGCGTGACATAGTCACCGACCGTCGGCACGAAGACGACAAGGGCTGCCGCCAGCACGCCCGGCATCGAATTGGGCAGCACGACACGGCGGAAAGAGGTGAATGGCCGCGCGCCGAGATCGGAAGCGGCCTCGATCAGCGATTTCGGGATGGTGTCCAGCGCCACATAGATCGGCAGGATGGCGAACGGTGCATAGGCGTGCGCGAGCGTGACGACGACGGCGGCCGGCGTGTTGAGAAAGGCCAATGTCGGCTCGGACCAGATACCGCTTTCGATCAGCGC
>NZ_RZPH01001090.1:0-1942 GCF_004022825.1 Mesorhizobium sp. M7A.F.Ca.CA.004.04.2.1 | reverse complement strand
AGTAGATGTAGCGGCCCCATTTGGTGTAGCGCAGGAACAGGAAGAAGAGGAAGGCGAGGCCGGCAAAGACGAACACCTCGACCGGAATATCGAGGAAGCGCAGGCCGCCGAGCAGCTCGACCCAGTGGCCCTGCGGCACCGGCACCGCATCCTGCGTGATCAGCTGCGAGCGCACATAGCCGAAGACGAAGGAGCCTGTCGCCAGCGTCACGAAGATCGCGGGCACATCGGCATAGGCGACGAGAAAGCCGTTGAGCAGGCCGATGGCCAGCACACCGGCCAGCACATAGGCGAAGGCCAGCCCGTCCGGCGTTCCCGAATTCAGAAGTTGCAGATACCAGGCGACAGACATCGCCATGATCGCCACGGCGGAGAGGTCGATGCCGCGTCCGATGATGACGACGGCCATGCCGAGCGCAAGGATGCCCAGCACCGACACGGAGCGGACGATGGCGACGAGATTGTTGGGATCGATGAAACCTGGCAGGCCTATGGCCGCTGCAACGAACAGCACCACCGCTATGGCAAAGACAATGCCTTCCTGATTCAGGCTCCTGAAATTCGGCCAGCCGATCGTGTTCATGTCTGCGTTTGCCCCGATGGCATCGCTGCCATCCCTGGGAAAGAACGCTAATCGGCCCAACGCCGGTTCGTCAAATGAATCCGCGCTCGGAACCCCGGCCGGCAGCGATATTTACCAAATGGACGCGTCGATTGCCGAAGCTGGCGCAATGCTCGGAAAACTCTGCACTTTTGGCAATTGCTTGCGCCATTGCCGCCACTCGCGAAAAGGCTGCACCAAGGCGAAAGGACAAGACGGAATTTATCTCCGCATCAGGCGGAAAAATCGATCTCAATTTCCCGGCGAGTGGCCGGAAACCTCCGCGCCCGCACCTGGCGGCAGCACGAGAAAACGCAACGCCGCCACCAGCCCGATGGCGCCGATCGCCAGGAAGGCCACTCGAAAATCCACAAGATCGAGGGCCGGCCGGTCCCTGGCGATCTGCGACAAATTGAGGATCGCCGCCGCCACCGCGACGCCGAACAGCATCGCCACCTGCTGCAGCATCGAGGACAGCGTCGCCGCCGAGCTTCGTTGCGCCGCATCGATGTCGGCGAAGGCCAGTGTGTTGAGCGCGGTGAACTGCATCGAGCGCGACAGGCCGGCGATCAGCATCAACGCCACCACCAGCGCTTGCGGCGTCTGCGGTGAGATCGCAGCACATGCCATGATCGCCGCCGAAGCGATCAGGCCGTTGACGACCAGCACCGACCGGAAGCCGAAACGGCGCAGCGTTGGTGTCGTCACCGTCTTCATGCCGAGATTGCCGAGGAAATAGGCCAGGATCATCAAGCCGGCATCGACGGACGAGAGGCCAAAGCCGACCTGGAACAGCAGCGGCAACAGGAACGGCGTGGCGTTGATCGCCACCCGGAAAATGGTGCCGGCGGCAAGCGTCGAGATGGCGAAGGTCAGCACCTTGAACGAGGAGAGATCGAGCAGCGGATGCGGCGCGCGCCTGAGATGCCGCACCGCCAGCCAGCCGATGACGATGCCGGCTACGACCAGCAGCACCGTCGGTAAAACGCCATCCTCCGGGTGCGCGATGCGTTCAAGGCCATAGAGAAGAAAGGCAAGCCCCGCCGATGTCAGGAAAAAACCCGGCCAGTCGAGCGGCTTGGGGTCGGCTTCGCGATCGCCCGGAATGAAGCGGGCGACCAGCACCAACCCGACCACGCCAAGCGGGATGTTGATGAAGAAATTCCAGTGCCAGGACAGATAGGTGGTGATGAAGCCACCAAGCACCGGCCCGATCACCGGCGCAAACAGCGCCGGCCAGGTGATCAGTGCCGTGGCGTTCAGCAGCTCCGACTTCGACGCATTACGCAGTACCAGGATGCGCCCGACCGGCGTCATCAGCGCGCTGCCGAGCCCTTGCAC
>NZ_RZPH01001089.1:0-1944 GCF_004022825.1 Mesorhizobium sp. M7A.F.Ca.CA.004.04.2.1 | reverse complement strand
GCGTCTGCCTTCTTGTCCTTCTCCAACTCGCCGCGAGCCGGCTTCGGCTCGGCGGTCGGCGGCTTCACCGTCGCCGGCTTGTCGGCCAGCGTCTCGGTGATCTTCTCGTCGCCGCCGAATTTGGGCGGCTGTTCCCTCAGCAAATGGAAGGTGGCGTATCCGGCGATCGGCAGGGCGACGAGCCCGGCAAGGGCCGGCGTGGCAATGAGTTTCTTTTGCATGATCTCGCTCCAGAGCTTTTGTGCTCGCTCTGTGAGACGAAGCCCGCCAATCGATCCTTGGGTGACAGCAGAAATATTTTCCTGATCATAGGCGCGCAGGGCGGCCTCGAAGGCACGTGCCTTGGCATCCTTGGCGGGCGCCGGTGCTGCGATATCGCGCAGTCTGTTGAGTTCGTTGTCGTCGACCATGGTCACACTTCCCCGGCCGCGCGCATCAGCGTCTTCAGCCGTTTCTTCGCTTCATGGATGTGCCAGGAAACCGTCGTCTCCGAGATCGCCATCGCCTCGGCGGCGGCCGCGTGGCTCAATCCTTCGCCATAGACCAAAAGCACGGCGTCGCGCTGCTTGTCCGGCAGTTGCCGCACCGCGGTCCACAGCGCTTCGGCCGGATCCTCCGGTTCGACCGACGCCTCGCCTGAGATCAGTGCATGGACGCCATAGGCCTCGGTCTTCACGGTCTCGCGGGCGGACTTTCGCATCATGTCGCGCGCGGCGTTCAGGGTCACGGAATAGAGCCATGTGGTGAAAGCGCCGCCGCCGCGATAGTCGCGGATCGCCTTGCCGAGCCTGACGCAGACTTCCTGGGCGATGTCTTCGGCATCGGCCTTCCTGCCGCACCAGCGATAGGCAGCGCGATAGACGAAGTCATAGTGCCTTTCCAGCAATGTGCTGAAGGCCCCCCTGTCTCCGCCCTTCGCCCGCCCGATCAGTTCGGCGTCGGAGGCTTCGCTTTCATCCAGCATCATCGCCATCATTTGCCTGTTGGACGAAGGCTAATGGCTAATCCTTGGGCAATGGAAAGATTTTTTTGGAAACCGCCGGATCGTGACCGCCGGCACCCCGCTTGACACATCCATATCTCGGCGGTTATACGTCAATCAATAGCCACCGGGTTATCGATCCCAATGACGAACGCTCACGATATCCTCTTCAGAACGCTCTCCGATCCGACGCGTCGTGCGATCTTCGAGCGCCTGTGCCGACAAGGCGAGCAGACGGTCGGCGCCCTGACGGCTCAGTCGGGGGTCTCCCAACCTGCGGTGTCGAAGCATCTCGGCGTACTCAGGCAGGCCGGGCTGGTGCGCGACCGCCATCAAGGACGGCAGACCCATTATAGCGCCCAGATCGCAGCACTTTCCCCGCTGACCGACTGGACGAACCAGATGAATGCGTTCTGGCAGAGCCGGTTCGACGACCTCGAAAATTTGCTCAAAAGAATGGACCAATGACCAACATTGCGACCGAAACGCGCTCCGTCGTCGTCGAACGTGAGATCCCCTATCCGCCGGAAAAAATCTGGCGCGCGCTGACCCAACCGCATCTGATCGAGGAATGGCTGATGAAGAACGACTTCAAGCCAGTTGTGGACCACCGTTTCAATCTGCGAAAGGAAACGCAAACCGACGTGAGCATTGTTGTCGACTGTCAGGTAACAGCCGTCGAGCTGAACAAGACACTGTCCTACACGTGGCAGGCCTATGGCCTCGAGAGTGTCGTCACCTGGACCCTCATGCCGACCAGCACGGGCACCCGGTTGCGTATGGAACAGTCCGGCTTCCGGCCGGATCAGGAGCAGGCGTATCGGGGCGCGACGAGTGGGTGGCGGCAGTACTTTACAAATCTGGGTCAGGTCCTGGCGCGGATGGATTGAACCCGCCGACATGCGGATCACGGGTCCGCTTCGGTCTGTTTTGACAGGAGGAGCTATTGGACAGGAACAAGT
>NZ_RZPH01001088.1:0-1945 GCF_004022825.1 Mesorhizobium sp. M7A.F.Ca.CA.004.04.2.1 | reverse complement strand
ATGAAATGATGGATCGCGTCGGTCATGAAGCCGACTGCTGCGAAGACAGCCTTTCGTCGATCCGCTTGATCATTTCGGTCAGTTGCACGATCTCGTCGCGCATACCGAGAATCTGGCCGTGGCGCAGTTCATCCAGCTTTTCATGCAGCGCCATGATCTCGATCTCGGCTTTCAGGTTGACCTCGTAGTCGTGGGCGGCGTCGATGCGGTCGCGTTCGGTCTGGCGGTTCTGCGCCATCATGATCACCGGCGCCTGCAAGGCGGCGACCATCGACAGAACGAGATTGAGGAAGATGAACGGGTAGGGATCGAAGGCGTCACGCGACAGCAGCCAGACATTGGCTGATGTCCACAGGATCAGAAAGGCGATGAAGGTCAGGATGAAGGACCATGACCCACCGATGCGGGCGATCGTGTCGGCGAGCCGGTCGCCGAAGGTCTGGTGGAAGGCGACGGTCTTGTTGGTGTCGCGCGAGATGGTGGTGCGTTCGAGCGTCGATTGCAGCACCCGGCTTTCGAGCTGGCTGAGGCCGTCCGGCCGCCGCTTGAGCCAGCGGTTCGCCAGGTCGTCGATCGTCTTGTTCATGGACATCTCCAGGGTCTTTGGCTTGCCGTAAGAGGTAGAGGCTGCCGGCTCACACGGGAAGTGTTAGATTGATTCCAGTTGCCGAGGGACCAATGGCCGATTTCAAGAAAATTCGCGCACGCGCCGCAAAACGCAAGGGCGGCGAAGAGGAACTGACGTCGCTGCTGGGTCCGGCGCCTGACAATGCCGCCGTGGCTGACATCGCCGATGACCGCATTCTCTCTGTTATGGCCGAACGCGTCTTCGCCGCCGGTTTCGTCTGGCGCGTCATCGAGCAGAAATGGCCGGGCTTCGAGGAGGCGTTTCTGCGCTTCGAGCCGAAGCGGCTGCTGTTCCAGCCCGATGATTTCTGGCACGATCTGACGGCCGACCAGCGCATCGTGCGCAACCCGCAGAAGATCAGATCCGTGCGCGACAACGCCGCCTTCGTCGAGCGCGTGTCGAAGGAATATGGCGGCTTCGGCCAATTCCTCGCAAACTGGCCGGCGGACGACCAGGTCGGGCTGATGGCCTGGCTCGGCAAGCATGGCAGCCGGTTGGGCGGCAATACGGGCCAGTATTTCCTGCGCTGGCTGGGTTGGGATGCGTTCGTCATCTCGGGCGATATGGCCGCGGCGTTGCGCGACGCCGGCCTCGACATCGCCGAAAGCCCGACCTCGAAGAGGGACCTCGACAAGATCCAGGCACAGATCAACCAGTGGGTGGTGCAGACAGGCCTGCCGCGCCGGCATATTTCACGCATCTTGGCGATGTCGATCGGCGAGAATCATTCGCCGCAAGCGTTGCGCGAATATATGGGCGACGATTGATACCTGGTCGTCTCGCCACGATTGAAGCACGTCGATCGGTCCGCACACGATTGACGTATGTCAATCGGTCCGAATTGGTCCAAACGAACGCCATTGCCCGGGCAATTTTGCCGCGCTAAGTCAGCAGGCATGACCAAGAAGCTCGACATCCTGCGCATCGCCGTCGCCCAGCTCAATCCGACTGTCGGCGACATATCAGGCAATCTCGCCAAGGCCCGCGAGGCGAGGGCGGATGCCGCACGCCAAGGCGCCGATCTCGTGCTCTATACCGAGCTTTTCCTCGCCGGCTACCCGCCGGAGGATCTGGTGCTGAAGCCGGCCTTTTTGAAAGCCTGCGAAAAGACGGCACAGGACTTTGCCGCCGACACCGCGGATGGCGGTCCCGGCGTCATCATCGGCACGCCGTTGAAGCGCAAGAGCGGCACGCACAATTCGATCGTCTTCGCCGATGGCGGCAAGATCATCGCCGAACGCTACAAGCTCGATCTGCCGAACTACGGCGAGTTCGACGAGAAGCGCGTCTTCCAGGCCGGACCCGAGATCCAGGGGC
>NZ_RZPH01001087.1:0-1945 GCF_004022825.1 Mesorhizobium sp. M7A.F.Ca.CA.004.04.2.1 | reverse complement strand
GTTGCCTCCTGGCGGCGTCGAGCCGCTTCGGTGACTCGCGTATGTTCCTGGCACCCTGCTCCGTCCAGTTCATCAGCACGATGTAGCTTGTCATGGCACACCTCCCTCCGGGGCCACGGAGCACGGCGGCTTCGCCGGGGCGGGCATCCGGGTTGTCGCCCAGAAAATGCATCCGACACCGAAATTATCCTCCCGAAGGGCCTGGCCCGCAAGAGTGCGTCGCACAACAAAAAAGGGCGCCATTGGCGCCCTTGAACTCTTTGCATCGGTAAGTCTCAGCTATCCAGGAAGCTGCGCAGCTTGCGCGACCTGCTCGGGTGCTTGAGCTTGCGCAGCGCCTTGGCTTCGATCTGGCGGATACGCTCGCGGGTGACCGAGAACTGCTGGCCGACTTCTTCCAGCGTGTGGTCGGTGTTCATGCCGATACCGAAGCGCATTCTGAGCACGCGCTCCTCGCGCGGCGTCAGCGAGGCCAGCACGCGCGTGGTGGTCTCGCGCAGATTGGCCTGGATCGCCGCGTCGATCGGCAGGATCGCCATCTTGTCTTCGATGAAATCGCCCAGATGCGAATCCTCCTCGTCGCCGACCGGCGTTTCGAGCGAGATCGGCTCCTTGGCGATCTTCAGGACCTTGCGCACCTTTTCGAGCGGCATGGCAAGCTTTTCGGCCAGTTCTTCCGGCGTCGGTTCGCGGCCGATCTCGTGCAGCATCTGGCGCGAGGTGCGCACGATCTTGTTGATCGTCTCGATCATGTGCACCGGAATACGGATGGTGCGCGCCTGATCGGCGATCGAACGCGTGATCGCCTGCCGGATCCACCACGTCGCATAGGTCGAGAACTTGTAGCCGCGGCGGTATTCGAATTTGTCGACCGCCTTCATCAGGCCGATATTGCCTTCCTGGATCAGGTCGAGGAACTGCAGGCCGCGATTGGTGTATTTCTTGGCGATGGAGATGACGAGGCGCAGATTGGCTTCGACCATTTCCTTCTTGGCGATCGCCGCTTCGCGCTCGCCTTTCTGCACCTGATTGACGATCTTGCGGAATTCCAGGATCGAGATCGCCGTTTCGGTGGCGAGGTTCTGGATCTCGGCGCGCAGGTCCTTGATCGCATCCTTCTCGTTCTTGGTGAATTCCTTCCAGCCGCGCGAGGTCAGATTGCCGATCGAGCGCGTCCAGTTCGGGTCGAGCTCGGAACCCTGATATTCCTTCAGGAACTCTTCGCGGCGCACGCCGTAGCTTTCGGCCAGCCTGAGCAGCTTGCCTTCGTTCTGCACCAGGCGCTTGTTGATGTCGTAGAGTTGCTCGACCAGCGCCTCGATGCGCGCCGTGTTGAGCGACAGCGACTTCACCGCCTTGATCAGCTGGTCCTTGAGCTCCTTCAGCCGGCGGTCCTGGCTGGGCGACAGCGTGCCGGCGGCGGCCAGACGGTTCTCGACCTGCTGGTCCTGCAGCTTGCGCAGCTTTTTGTAGGTGTCGGCGATAACGTCGAGCGTCTCCATCACCTGGGGGCGGAGTTCCGCTTCCATCGCGGCCAGCGACAGGCTCGCTTCGTCCTCGTCTTCGTCGTCGTCATCCGTCAGCCCGCGCGTATCGGCGCCGACATTCGTGATGTCGTCTTCGTCGTCGCGCGAACGGCGCGGCTTGTCCTCGACCTTGGCTTCCTCGACGCGCTCGACCACCGGCGCCTGTTTGGCCTCGGGGCCGGCATAGGTGGCTTCGAGATCGATGATCTCACGCAGCAGGATTTTGGATTCGTTGAGTTCGTCGCGCCAGATGATGATGGCCTGGAAGGTCAGCGGGCTTTCGCACAGACCCGCGATCATCGTCTCGCGGCCGGCCTCGATGCGCTTGGCGATGGCAATTTCGCCCTCGCGCGACAACAGCTCGACCGAGCCCATCTCGCGCAGATACATGCGCACCGGATCGTCGGTGCGCATGTATC
>NZ_RZPH01001086.1:0-1946 GCF_004022825.1 Mesorhizobium sp. M7A.F.Ca.CA.004.04.2.1 | reverse complement strand
GTCGAGATGCCTGCTGGTGGTGCAGTTCGGCGGTGCCGCCGGCACACTGGAAAAACTAGGCGACAAAGGGAAAGCGGTGCGCGCAGCCCTGGCCGTCAGGCTTGGTCTTGGCGACGCACCGCAATGGCAGAACCAGCGCGACGCGCTCGCTGATTTTGCCGGTTGGTTATCGCTGCTGACCGGCAGCCTCGGCAAATTCGGCCAGGACATCGCTCTGATGGCGCAAGATGGAACCGAGATCAAACTTTCCGGCGGTGGCGGCTCGTCTACCATGCCTCACAAGCAGAACCCGGTGAAGGCCGAAGCGCTGGTGGCGCTTGCCCGCTTCAACGCCACGCAGCTTGCCGGCCTGCATCACGCGCTCGTGCATGAGCAGGAGCGGTCGGGTGCTGCATGGACGCTGGAGTGGCTATTGCTGCCGCAAATGGTCGTCGCAACGGCAGCGTCGCTGCGCCTTGCCGCCGAACTGGCCGCACAGGTCGAAAGTCTCGGCCACTGATGCGCACGCAAATCGTCGTCATCGGGTCCGGGCCGTCCGGGTTGCTGCTTGGGCAACTGCTGGCCGGCATCGGCGTCGAGACGGTCATTCTTGAACGTGCGAGCCGCGAGCGCGTGCTTGGCCGCGTGCGGGCAGGGGTGCTCGAACAGGGCACCGTCGAATTGCTGGAACAGGCCGGCGCGGCGGCAAGGCTGCATGCCGAAGGGCTGCCGCATACTGGCATCTCGCTCGCCTTCGACGGACGCTTGCATCGCATCGACCTCGAGGCGCTGACCGGCGGCAGGCATGTCACCGTCTATGGCCAGACCGAGGTCATGCACGATTTGATGGACAAGCGCGACGCGGCAGGGCTGACCACGATCTACGAGGCGGCAAATGTCGCTCTGCACGATTTCGACGGCACCGCGCCTTTCGCCACCTATGACAAGGATGGCGTCACGCATCGCATCGACTGCGACTTCGTTGCCGGCTGCGACGGTTATCATGGCGTCAGCCGCAAATCGGTGCCCGAGCGTACCCTAAAAATCTTCGAGCGGCAGTATCCGTTCGGCTGGCTCGGCGTGCTGGCCGAGGTGCCGCCAGCCGACCGCGAACTGGTCTACGCCAATCACGAGCGGGGTTTTGCGCTGTGCTCGATGCGCTCGACGCATCGCAGCCGCTACTATGTGCAGTGCCCGCAGGACGATCGCGTGGAGGCGTGGTCGGATGAGCGCTTCTGGGACGAGTTGCGCCGCCGCTTGCCGGAGCAGACGGCGGCAAATGTCGTCACCGGCCCATCCTTCGAGAAATCGATCGCGCCGCTGCGCTCCTTCGTTGCCGAGCCAATGCGCTTCGGCAGGATGTTCCTGGTTGGCGACGCCGCCCATATCGTACCGCCGACCGGGGCGAAAGGGCTCAACCTCGCCGCCAGCGACGTGCGCTATCTCTTCGCAGGTTTGCGCGACTTCTACGTCGAGAAGTCACATGATGGCATCGATGCCTATTCCGGCAAGGCGCTGGCACGGGTCTGGAAGGCGGTGCGCTTTTCCTGGTGGATGACGACGATGCTGCACCGTTTTCCCGACACCGGCGATTTCGGCCAACGCATCCAGGAGGCCGAACTCGACTACCTCATGCACTCGCGCGCCGCATCGACCGCGCTCGCCGAGAACTATGTCGGCCTGCCTTATTGAGGGCTGCGGATCATCCCGCGCCTTGCTGCCTGGCAAGATCCAAAAGCATCGGGCGCTGCCCCTTGAGGATTTTCACCTCGGCCTCGGGCAAGGTGAACCAGCCCGCTCTGTCGACCTCCGGGAACTCCTTCAGGGATCCCGACCTTGGCGGCCATTCCATGGTGAAGCTGTTGCTCTTGATGGAGGTCACATCGATGTCGATGGTCGCCTCGACGGACCAGGCCGAGACGATCTTGCCGCCCGGTTGCCTGTAGTCGCCGAGACGAGTGAAGTAT
>NZ_RZPH01001085.1:0-1947 GCF_004022825.1 Mesorhizobium sp. M7A.F.Ca.CA.004.04.2.1 | reverse complement strand
CCACGGCGCCGGTCATATCCTTCGCCGAGAAGAAGGGTTATCCGGTCAAGGCCGTGCCGGTGATGGGGTTTGCGAACGGCAAGCGGGTGCTGATCACCGACACGCCGCCGACCTTCGTTCCGGCGCTGAACTGACGGGCAGCGAGCGATGACGGATCGAGACTTCGGTGCAGACCTCGTCGTGCTGAGCGTCGACAATCTGGTCGTCCGCTACGGCGCGGTGAGCGCGGTGCGCGACCTCAGCTTGAAGGTCGGGCGGGGCGAACTCGTCGCCCTGCTCGGCCCCAACGGCGCCGGCAAGAGCTCGACCATCAACGCGCTGACCGGCCTGGTCACGCCGGTTTCCGGCCGCGTCGTTCTCGACGGCCAGGACATTTCGCGTGTCCGCACCGAGGACCGCATTCGCGCCGGCCTGACCTCCACCCCCGAAGGCCGGCACATCTTCGCCAATCTGACGGTCGGCGAGAACCTTCGGCTTGGCGCGGCGATACGGCGCGATCCCAAGGGCGTGCGCCAGGACATCGAGCGCTTCCTGGCCTTGTTTCCGGTGCTTTCCGAACGCTACGGGCAGGCGGCCGGCACGCTATCGGGTGGCGAGCAGCAGATGTTGGCCATCGCCAGATCGCTGATGTCGCGGCCGAAGCTTTTGCTGCTCGACGAGCCGTCGCTGGGACTGGCGCCGAAGATCGTCGTGCAGATCTTCGATTTCATCGGCGAGCTGAAGGCGGAAGGGCTGACGCTGCTGGTGGTCGAGCAGAACGCCAGGCAGGCATTGCGCTTCGCCGACCGCGTCTATGTCGTCAGCGCCGGCACGCTTCGCCACAGCGGGCCGCCATCCAGCCTTGCCGACGAACACGGTCTCTTCAACCTCTATATCGGCGGGTAGGCGGCGACATGGATTATGCCTTGCAGCAGCTTCTCAATGCGCTGGCTTTCGGTGCGGAATATTCGCTGGTCGCGCTCGGCCTCGCGGTGGTGTTCTCGATCATGGGCCTGGTCAATTTCGCGCATGGGGAGATCATCGGCGTCTCCGCCTACAGCGTGTTCCTGGCGGCGGCGCTCGGACTGACTTCGCCTATCGTCGCGGTGCTGCTTGCTGTCGCTGCCGCCGCACTTGCGGCCATCGCCTTCGAGCGGGTGGCGTTCCGGCCGGTGCGCTATGCGCCGACGACGACCGGGCTGCTGACCGCCTTCGGCGTCTCGATCGTCGTGCAGAACCTGTTCATGCTGCTGATCTCGCCAAAGCCGCAGTCGGTCTCGATCCTCAACGGGCTGAACCAGATGTGGTTCTTCGGCCCCTTTGCGGTGTCGTCGCTGCAGGTGATGGAGCTTATCGTCTCGGGCCTGACCATTCTCGCCTTGGTGCTGTTCCTCAACCGTTCGACGCTCGGCCTCGCCATCCGCGCGGCGTCGCGCGATTTCGCCACGGTGCGGCTGATGGGTATCAAGGCGAACCGGGTGATCGCCACGGCCTTCGCCGTCTCCGGCGCACTGGCCGGCATCGCCGCCGTCTTCATCATCGCGCGGCGCGGCAGCGTCTCGCCCGATCTCGGCTTCAGCCTGGTGCTGAAGGCGTTCGTCGCCTGCGTGATCGGCGGCTTCGGCTCGCTGGCGGGCGCTGCGGCCGGCGGCATGCTGCTCGGCTTCATCGAGGTCGGCCTGCTGGTTGCGTTGCCGCAGGAGTATGGAGGCTTCAAGGAC
Organism: Mesorhizobium sp. M7A.F.Ca.CA.004.04.2.1; assembly: GCF_004022825.1. Taxonomy (NCBI): domain Bacteria; kingdom Pseudomonadati; phylum Pseudomonadota; class Alphaproteobacteria; order Hyphomicrobiales; family Phyllobacteriaceae; genus Mesorhizobium; species Mesorhizobium sp. M7A.F.Ca.CA.004.04.2.1. The sequence continues at coordinate 247 of NZ_RZPH01001085.1, read as the reverse complement.
GCGCTCACCTACGGGATCATCGTCGCGCTGCTTGTCTACCGGCCAGAAGGCCTGCTCGGCCAGCGGGTCGAACTCGGCGACAAGGAGATTTGACGTTGTCGCAGGCAATCGAAGAGACCGCATCTCCGTCTACTGCTGTCGCACAATCCCGCGCTGCGCTGACGCGCTCGCTGATCGGTGGGCTGGTAACGTCGGTGCCGGTGCTGGTGGTCGGGCTGCTGATCCTGAATTTCGCGCCGACCTACTA
>NZ_RZPH01001084.1:0-1947 GCF_004022825.1 Mesorhizobium sp. M7A.F.Ca.CA.004.04.2.1 | reverse complement strand
GCCCAAACGCTTCGGCATGATCGACCGCAAGGCGCAGCGCCGCATCGCCGAAGAAGCACTTGCTCGTGCCGGCGCCGCCGACATCCACCCGCTGGCGCTGGTCAAGGACCTACCGCTGTCGCGCCGGCAGATGGTCGAGATCGCCAAGGCATTGGCACGCAAGCCGCGCATCCTCATCCTCGACGAAGCGACCTCGGCGCTGACGGCAGCGGATGTCTCGAAGATCTTCGCAGTGCTCAAGCGGCTGCGCTCGGAAGGGCTGGCGCTGCTTTACATCTCGCACCGCATGAACGAGATCGCCGAACTGGCGGATCAGTGCACGGTGTTCCGCAACGGCCGCAATGTCGCCAGCTATCCAGCCGGCTCGAAGAGCGACAATGAGGTGGTCGAACTGATGATCGGCCGCGAATACAGCCATATCTTTCCGCCCAAGCCGGCGGCCGTGCCTGCCGCCGCGGCCCCCAGGCTCGAGGCCCGCAAGCTCTCATGGGCCGACCGGCTGCACGACATCTCGCTGACCGTCAGGGCAGGTGAGGTGGTCGGCCTTGGCGGCCTCGACGGCCAGGGCCAGCGCGAATTGCTGCTCGCCTTCTTCGGCGTGCTGCGGGGCCTCAGCGGCCAGATCCTGATCGACGGCAAGTCGGTCTCGATCACCAGCCCATCCGTTGCGCGCGACGACGGCATCGGCATGGCGCTGATTCCCGAGGACCGCAAGACCGAAGGGCTGATGCTGCCGATGACGGTGCGCGAGAACCTGTCCTTCGCGGCGCTCGACCGGCTGTCGAAAGCCGGCATCATCGACCGTGCCGCCGAGCAGCGGCTGATCGACGACATGGTAGGCCTCTTGGCGATCAAGACGGCGGGCCTCGACATTCCGGTCGGCGCGCTTTCGGGCGGCAACCAGCAGAAAGTGGTCATCGCCAAATGGCTGATGCGCCAGCCACGCATCATCCTGCTCAACGATCCGACGCGCGGCATCGACGTCGGCACCAAGCAGGAGCTGTACCAGCTGATGCGCAAACTGGCCGACGCGGGTGCTGCGATCCTGTTCTACTCGACCGACTATGATGAACTGATCGGCTGCTGCGATCGCGTGCTGGTGCTCTATGACGGGGCGGTCAAGCGCGAGCTGGTCGGTGCCGAGATCACCGAGCGGGCGCTGATATCAAGCGCGCTCAATATCCATGGCGAGGACAGCCCGGTGGGCCTGGGAGCAAGCGCGTGAAAGATTGGCGCTACTGGCTGGCCGAGCAGCGCGGAACTCTGCTGGCGCTCGGCATCTTCATCGTCATGTTCGTCATCTACACCTCGAACCATCCGGCGGGCTTCACCGCCAATGTCGTGCAGACGGCGTCGAACAAGGGCGTGCTGCTCGCCTTTGTCGCCATGGCGCAGACGCTGGTGGTGATCACCGCCGGCATCGACTTGTCCGTCGGTATGATCTTCCTGCTCACCAACTGCCTCGCCTCCTGGCTGGTGGTTGGCACGCCGATGCAGACGACGCTCGGTGTCATCGCCGTGCTGGCGGTGGGGCTGTTGTGCGGCGCGATCAACGGCGCCATCGTCATCTATGGCCGGCTGCAGCCGATTGTCGCCACCATTGCCACTGGCGCCGTCTATTACGGCATCGGCCTTTTGCTGCGGCCATTCCCTGGCGGCTCGGTCAATGAGGATCTGGCCGATGCGCTGACCGGCCGTGTGTTCGGCGTGGTGCCGGCGAGCCTGGTCGTCCTGCTGGCCATCGTGCTGGTGATCTGGGTGCCGTTCAGCCGCTCGGTGCTCGGCCGCGCGGCCTACGCGGCCGGCTCGTCGGAGACGGCGGCCTACATGTCCGGCGTGCCGATCCGGCGCGGCAAGTTCGCTGCCTACACGCTGGCCGGCCTGCTGGCGGCGATCGGCGGACTGTTCCTGACTTTCTTCACCTATACGGGCGAGGCGGCCTATGCC
>NZ_RZPH01001083.1:0-1948 GCF_004022825.1 Mesorhizobium sp. M7A.F.Ca.CA.004.04.2.1 | reverse complement strand
GCTCGCGCACGACCTCCAGTTGCTGCAGCCGTTCGAACAGCCGTCGCGATGCAAAGCGCGACAGATTGTCCGTCGTCAGCGATCCGGACACGGCGTCTTCACTGAGCAGCAGAAAGATTACGTCGCCGGCGCCTTTGGCGCGCAGTTTCGGCGCCACCGCCAGGAGTTTTTCGGCCCGGCGCGACAGCTCGGCGGCCAACCGACAAGCGTCCGCGGCGGCCGCGACGAGCGCGATGCAAACCGCCCGCTCAAAATTCTTGTCCCCGGGCCGGATGCGCCGGCCACCGCCGGCCTCGGTGCGGAAAGATGGTCCAAAACCCTGCGCCATTAGGAGCGGCAGGGGCTGCGGCCAGCCCAGGCGTTGCGCCAGTACCAGGTCGGCGAGCCACCAGCCAAAGAGTTCGGCATCGGGACGCATGGCGACGACCTCAGCGGCGATCGCCGCGGCGTCGAATGGCGCCGACCGCTGGGATACCCCGAGTTTTTCGATCTGCGTGCAAAGGTCGGCGAGCGCGGCGCCGTCCCAATGGAGGCCAAGCTGGTCGAGTATCTTCCCGAGCCGGCCGGGCGTAGCGGCGGGCGGCTGCCTGGCCAACTGCCGCCAGGCGCCAAAGACGGCGCCTGCGGGACCGGGGTCAGCACGTAGGGGACGCAAATGCCAGGCATCGCGCAAGGCGGCCGCATCCTCGGCGCGGCCGGCGAGCCGCATGCTGGAGGCGGCGCAGCGAACCGCCAGCCGCTGCCGCCAAGCGCCGGCCCAGGCTGCCTGCGCGCGGGCGAGCGTGTCGAGGGCACCCAGGGCGGCGCCGGCCCGGAAGGCGGCGTCGCCGTCACTCGGCGCGCCGGCGCTTGTGATCGCCCACGCGGGAACGGAGGGCGGCGCAGAGGAGCTGGCGGTCGCGGGATCGAGGCGAATCATAATTTGGAGAGTAAAGTGCCGGTGCGCTTTTCGCCATGATTTTCGTGCCAAAACGCACAGCCTGTCGGATCAGCACAACGACTGATAGTGTTGCATTATCAATCTCTTCACGAGTTCGTCCCTGCTAAGCCATTTGGCCAACAAGTAAGTCTCGACAGGGCACCTTTTTGCGCAGCCGGACGAAACTCCGTTCGGAAATGTGCCGGCTCGCGGCGTAGGAGCCTGCTCAGGTTCAGATGTCATGAAGGCATCTAACGCCCGATCTGCCGCGCAACTTCGGTCCCATATTCATTGCCGACGGGGTATCTGAGGGCGACGTTTTTTGCGGGTTTTTCCTGGTCGGCTTTGGAGGTGATGCTGGCGCCGATTGTCACAGGCTACTTCACTATCTGTTCCTTGACCGATGAGATCTTTTGCGCTGCGGCGCTCCCGTCTTTGCTGTGGGTCACCTTCTGACCCAAGCCCCAACGTACACACGCGGGAGTGTCCTACAAGCCATCGGTTTCGACAGATCGGATGGATTGGGCAGGCGAGCCCAAAAGCTGCGAGCTTAGAGCGGTTATAAATCGTAGTTGTAGCTGTGTAACAAACTGTGTAACAAAAAGCGCGAAAAGACTAGTATTTTCAGTATCATAGAGGTGAAAGGGAATCCCTCCCTCTCCGCCATCAATTTCCCGTAACAGACTGATTCGCAACGATTTTTCTGGATAGCGGCTCTCTTTTGGTACATTCTTGGTACAAAGAGGCTTCCGCACAAGCCCCCATGGATCGACGGCATAAGAACCTCGATCTTATCGTCTCAGCCGCCGCCACGATGGAGGAGGAGATAGAGAACATGTTCGGCTGCCTCCACCGCTTCGAGGAGAAACCAAGAAGCAGGTGAACGAAGTCTGCCGTGGTGATGCCACGATGAAGATCAAGATTGATGCTGCGGCAAAGATTTAAGAGCCCCGCTTTGACAATCGTGACCGGCTTCCTTCGCCCTTCAATTCACTCCGCGTCAGGATTGTCGACAAGGCAGCCTGCACC
>NZ_RZPH01001082.1:0-1950 GCF_004022825.1 Mesorhizobium sp. M7A.F.Ca.CA.004.04.2.1 | reverse complement strand
TTCTTGACCTGCTGTGCCTTGACCAGGCCGAGCACCTCGGTGCGGTAGTCCTGGGCGCGGTCGGACCAGCGCAGGCCGCCGCGCGCCACCGGACCGAAGCGCAGATGCAGGCCTTCGACCTCGGAACCGTAGACGAAGATCTCCCGCCACGGCCGCGGCGCCGGCAAGCCCTCGACCGCGTGCGAATCGAGTTTGATCGCCAGCGACTGGCCTTTCTCTTTCGTATCGGCAACGAAATGATTGGTGCGCAGCGAGGCTTCGATCAGATTGAGATAGCGCCGGATGATGGTGTCGTCATCGATGTTCGGCACATCCTCCAGCGCGTCCTTGATCTTGGCCTTGAGGTGCTTTGCGGCCACCACGCCTTCGGTCTCGGCCGTCGGGCCAAGCCGGGCGATGAACAGCGCATGCAGGCCCCGCGCTATGTCGGGATAACGATTGAGCGCGGCGGCGATGAAATCCTGGCTTTGCGGAATGCCCACCTGCTGCAGATAGCGGCCATAGGCGCGCAGGATCGTGATCTCGCCCGACCACAAGCCGGCGGTCTGGGCAAGGCCGTTATAGCCGTCATTGTCGACGTCGCCGCGCCAGACGGACAGGAACGCGTCCTCGAACAGCCCGCCGCCGTCAGTCAGGTCGATCGGCTTGCCGTAGCTGTTCTCCAACTCCATGTCATGGATGAAGACCAGGCCGGATTGTTCGTCGCCGACCTCGAAGGTGCGCTCGCTGATGACGCGGAAGCCGATGTTTTCCAGCACCGGCACCCGCCGCGACAGCGCCACCGGGCTGCCATGGTGATAGATTTTCAGCGACGCCTGATGCGGTTTCTGCTCGGCATGACGATAATAATCGATGGCGATCGGATTGCCGGCGCTGATCTTGGCAATGCGCCTGGCATCGGCCAGCGCCACCGCCGCGCTGAACGAATCGCGGTAGCTTTCCGGCAGCCGCGCGGCAATCGCCTTCAAAGCCTGGTCGCCGCCACTGGCCTCGGCCGCATCGGAAAGGGCGTCCTCCCAGGTACGCACGATGTCGCGGATCGCCGCCTCTATCGTCGCTTGCTCGACCTTCGGCGTCTTGCCGCCGGAGCGGCCGATGATGAAGTGCACGCGCGCCAGCCCGCCTTCGGGGAAGGCCGGGTAATAGGCCGACAGCCGACCTTCGAATACGGTCTTCAGATACGAGCCGATCTTCTCGCGCACGACGCTGTCGTAACGGTCGCGCGGCACGAAGACGAGGATCGAGACGAAACGGTCGAACTGGTCGGCGCGCACCAGCGCCCGCACGCGTGGCCGCTCGACCAGGCCCAGAATGGCAGCGGCGTGCTTCCTCAGGATCGGCACCGGCACCTGGAACAATTCGTCGCGCGGATAGCTTTCCAGCACGTTGATCAGCGCCTTGCCGGAGTGATCGTGCCGGTCGAAGCCGGACTTGGCGATGATGGTTTCGGCTTTTGACCTCAGATACGGGATCTTCATCACCGAGCGCGTGTAGGCGGTCGAGGTGAACAGGCCGACGATGCGCAATTCGCCCGCGAGCGTACCCTTGGCGGTGTAGGTCTTGATGCCGATGTAATCGAGATAGATGCGGCGGTGCACGGACGACTTGGCATTGGCCTTGGTGACGATCAGCGGCTCCGGCCCGTGCAGGAAGGCGCGGATTTCCGGCGTCGTCGTCACCGCTTCGGTGCCGCGCCTGAGCACCAGCACGTCGGGGTCGGACAGGATGCCGAGGCCGGGCTTTTCAGCGCGCTCCAGCGTACCGCTTTCTTCGCCGCCGGTGTATTTGAACTCGCGCATGCCAAGGAAGGTGAAATTGTCGTCGCGCAGCCACTCCAGGAAGGCGAGGGCCTCGGCAACGCTCTTCTTGTCGAGCGGCACGGCCGTATAGCGGAATTCCGAGATCGCCTGATCGAGGCGGGCCAGCATCGGCCTCCAGTCGTGAACGGCG
>NZ_RZPH01001081.1:0-1951 GCF_004022825.1 Mesorhizobium sp. M7A.F.Ca.CA.004.04.2.1 | reverse complement strand
GTGCACAGTTTCGCGGCCAGTTCGACCGCGGCCTTGGCGCCGGAGATGACCAGTTGGCCACCGCCATTGTCGTTGGCGATCTGGCAGACAGAGCCTTTGGCGGCTTCCGCGCAAGCGGCTTCGACATCGGCATGTTCCAATCCGATGATCGCCGCCATGGCGCCCTCGCCGGCCGGCACCGCCGCCTGCATGGCATTGCCGCGTATGCGCAGCAACCGGGCGGCATCGGCAACCGAAACGAAGCCGGCAGCGGCCAACGCCGAATATTCGCCCAGCGAATGACCGGCGACATAGGCGATCTTGCCTTTCAGCGAGAAGCCGCGCGATTCCAGCGCCCGGATCGCGGCCAGCGACACCGCCATCAGCGCCGGCTGCGCGTTGGCGGTCAGCGTCAACGTCTCTTCCGGCCCTTCCCAGATCAGCTCCGACAGATTTTCGCCGAGCGCATCGTCGACTTCCTGGAAGACCCTGCGCGCTTCGGGGAAGGCGTCGGCGAGATCCTTGCCCATGCCGACCGCCTGGCTGCCTTGTCCGGGAAAGGTGAATGCAACGGCCATGCGAGGGCTCCCAAGGGCTGGTTTTGCTTGCCTGAAGACGGTTTTTCTTGCCTGTGACGCATGGCGGGGCGCCAAGTCAAGCCCGGTTCGACCCTGCCCGAGGGCAGCCTCGTCCGCCGAGTGCCTGTTGCGAAAGGGTTTTTGGCGATCACTCCTGATGAAAACCGCTCACGATTCGTTTGCTGGCTCTTCTTATTTCCGTTACAGGCGCTAGCTTTGCGTGACAATTCCATGACAATCGAGTGACGCGCTTGTCGCTGGGTGGGGAAGTTAAAGTGGCAAAGAGTTACAAACGCACCGGCAAGGCCGCGCCACAGTTCCTGGAAGACGACCCCTCCACCGGCTATCTGCCGGGCAGGAGATGGCCGGTCGTGCGCTATGGGCTGATCAGCCTGGCGATTGCCGCTATCCTGGTGTTTGCCATCGAACTGATCGTGCGCGGCGACTTTGCCGGAACCATCTCCTTCTTCCTGCAGCCGTTCAAGCCGGGCTGGACCACCATCGTCGTGTTTGCGCTGCTCCTGATCGGCTTCGATGCGGTGCTCGGCCGCAGCCACCAGAGCCTGATGATCGTCGCGCCGCTGACCTTGTCGCTTGCTTTCGTCGGTCACCAGAAGTCGCACTATCTCGGCGATCCGCTCTATCCGACCGATTTCCTCTATGCCCGCCAGATCTTCGCGCTGCTGCCGCTTTTGGTACGCGAACGGCCGATGACCGCGCTTGCCATGGTCGTCGGCATCGTCGCCGGCCTGTCGCTGCTCGTCTACGGCTGGCGGCTATGGCGCCGCAAGGTTCCCGCACTCAGCCGCAAGGGGCGCCTTGCGCGGCTGACGCTGGCAGTGCCGCTGCTCGCCTTCTTCGTTTCGATCATGGACTACGCCACCTTCTCCTGGACCAGGGATCGGCTGCAGATCATCCCGATCATGTGGGACCAGAAGGAAAACTATGCCTCCAACGGCTTTGCGCTGGCCTTTGCCCTCAACGTGCCGATGGCGCATGTCTCGGCGCCGCCGGGCTATTCCGACAAGGCGATCGCAGCGATAGCCAGGCCTGATGTGACCGCCTCGGTGCCGGCCGAGAAGCCGGACATCATCATCGTCATGAGCGAATCCTTCTGGGATCCGACCAAGTTGCCTGGCGTCACCATCACGCCAGATCCAATCCCCAATGTGCGGGCGCTGCGCTCGGGCTCGATGTTCTCGCGGGAGTGCGGCGGCATGACCGCCAATATCGAGTTCGAGGCGCTGACCGGCTTCTCCAACGCGTTCCTGCCGGCAGGCAGCATCCCCTATCAGCAATATGTGCGCACGCCGACGCCTTCGCTCGCGACCTTCCTGAAGAGCCAGGGTTACCGGGCGCGCGCCATCCATCCCGGCACCAACTGGTTCTGGAAC
>NZ_RZPH01000107.1:0-9914 GCF_004022825.1 Mesorhizobium sp. M7A.F.Ca.CA.004.04.2.1 | reverse complement strand
CGGCAAGGCCCGGAGCGGCTGATCCTTGCCGGCCTTGCCGTGTCCTTCATGTTCACCGCCTTGACCAATTATCTTGTCTTTGCCGGCGACCAGCGCGCCGCGCACTCCGTGCTGTTCTGGACCATGGGTGGGCTCGGCCTGGCGCGCTGGGACAATATCTGGCTCGGCGCCTTGGGTGCGGGCACTATCCTGGCTTACGCGCTGTGGAACCACCGCCGGCTCGATGCTTTCCTGGCCGGCGAAAACGCCGCCGAAAGCCTGGGCGTGCCGGTGGCGCGGATGCGAAGGATGACCTTTCTCGTCGCCGCCTTCTCGACGGCGATCCTGGTCTCGGTCGCCGGCGTCATCGGCTTCGTCGGGCTGATGATCCCGCATCTGTCGCGGCCGCTGGCGGGCCCCTTGCACCTGCGCCTGGTTGCCAGCTGCGCCGTGTTCGGCGCGGTGCTGTTGCTGGCCAGCGACCTTCTGGCCCGAACGCTGCTGCCGCCGCAGGAACTGCCGATCGGCATCATCACCAGCTCGGTCGGCGCGTTCTTCGTCGTCACCATGCTGATCCGCAACCGGCTTTAAGCGTGGCCTCGGTCAGGGTCGCGATTACTCTCCCGAAATGCCCAGTTGCACCTGTTGCTTTGGGCGCTTCGACTGGAACAGGGCAAGCAAAAAAACGCCGGCCTGAACCACGACGATGGTCGGACCCGTGGCTGCGTCGATGTGATAGCTGAGGATCGTTCCCACGACGCTCGACCCGATGGCGGCCGCGGCAGCAATGGCGAGCATCCGCTCAAAGCTCTTCGTCAAAAGAAAACCGATCGCTCCCGGCGCGATCAGCATGGCGATGACAAGGATGATCCCGACAGCCTTCAGCGAGGCCACGATGGTCAACGCGAGCAGCGTCAAGAGCCCGAAATGCAGCAGATTGACGGGCAGGCCGATCGCGCGCGCATGGGCCGGATCGAAACAATAGAGCAGCAGATCCTTGCGTTTTGCCAGAACGATGAGGATCGCCGGCACGACGATGATCGCCGCCTCGATCACGTCGCGCCACTGGACGCCGAGCATGTTGCCGAACAGGATATGATTGAGATGCTGGTCGGTCTCGACCTTGACGAACAGAACCAGGCCAAACGCGAACATGCCTGAGAAGACGATGCCCATGACTGCGTCCTCCTTGATCCGGCTGTGCTGCTTGAGGTAGCCCGTCGCCAAAGCGCAGCCAAGCCCTGCCACGAATGCGCCGAAGGCAAGCGGGATCCCGGCGATATAGGCGAGCACAATACCCGGAAGCACGGCATGCGAAACGGCGTCGCCCATCAGCGACCAGCCCTTCAGGACGAGATAGCAGGACAACACCGCGCAGATGGCGCCGACCAGAATGGCGACGGTGAGACCGCGACGCATGAACTCATGGCTGAGCGGTTCGGCGATCCAGGACCAGATTGTCATCATGACGCGACCTGGGATGCGGCACGTGCCGCCCGGCGCGCGGCGAGACGGCCATGTTTGGGTGCGAAGACGAAGGCAGTCAGAAAGACCACGGTCTGCAGCACCACGATCAGTCCGCCAGTCGCGCCATCGAGAAAGAAGCTGAGATAGGCGCCGACCGCGCTCGTCGCCGCGCCGATCGCCATCGCGAGCAGGATCATGACGCCGAACCGATCGGTAAGCAGATAGGCGGTGGCACCAGGCGTTACCACCATCGCGATCACGAGGATCGCGCCGACGGTCTGGAGCGCGGCGACGATGCAGGCGCTGAGCAGCACGAAGAACAGGACCCGCAACCGCCACGGATTCAGGCCGACGCCGCGCGCATGGTTCTCATCGAAGAACACCAGCATCATATCCTTCCATCGAAGCCCCAATACAGCCAGCGAAACCGCTGCGATGAGGATGACCTGGGTTACATCCTCGTCGGAGATTGCGAGGATGTTGCCGAGTACGATGGACTGGATGTTTACGGAGGTCGGACTGATCGACGCAATCAGCAGCCCGCCAGCGAACAGCGTTGTAAAGACAAGGCCGATCACGGCGTCCTCGCGAAGTTGCGTCACGCGCCGCACCAAGGTGATGCCGAGTGCGGCGATGAGGCCGGAGGCGAATGCGCCGGCGGCATAGGGAAGGGCCAGCATGTAGGCGGCCGCAACGCCCGGCACCACCGAGTGGGCAAGCGCGTCGCCCATCAGGGCCCAGCCCTTGAGTATGAGATAGCAGGACAGGAACGCGCAGACCATGCCGACCAGGGCGCTGACCCAGATGGCCTTGGCCATGTAGTTGTAGGTGAAGGGTTCCAGCAGGATGTCAATCACGGGGCTGGCGATCCGCTGTCGGGCTTCATCATCTTCTCTTGATCGCGCTCGCCGTAAAGCACCAGAGGGCGCTCGTCATCGGTCAGCACGGTCAGGTGGCGAGCGTCGGGGTCGTCGTGAAGATCGGCGCCGCCGAGGCGTAGATGCCTCAGCACGCCGCCAAAAGCTTTCGCAAGATTGGCTTGCGTAAACGTTGTCTCTGTCGGTCCGAAGGCCAGCACCGTCTTGTTGAAGATGACGACATGGTCGCAGAAATTGACGATGCTGCCGAGATTGTGCGTCGACACCAACATCAGCTTGCCGTCGTCGCGCATCGACCGAAGGAGATCGATGATCGCTGCTTCGGTCTGCACGTCGACGCCGGTGAACGGCTCGTCGAGCAGGATGATCTCGCCGCCCTGCGCCAGAGCGCGCGCCAGGAACACGCGCTTCTTCTGGCCGCCGCTCAGTTCGCCGATCTGGCGCTTGCGAAAATCGGTCATGCCGACCCGTTCCAGCGCCGCGTCGACCGCCATGCGATCGGCTCTGCGTGGGATACGCAGAAAATTCATGTGGCCATAGCGGCCCATCATGACGACATCTTCCACCAGCACCGGAAAGTTCCAGTCGACATCCTCGCTCTGCGGCACATACGCTACCAGGCCGCGCTTCAGCGCTGCGTGGACCGGCAATCCGGCGATAAGCACTGTTCCGGTCGACGGCGTCAGGAAGCCCATCAGCGCCTTGAACAGCGTCGATTTGCCGGAGCCGTTGACGCCGACCAGCGCGCAGATGGTGGAGGCGCCGAGCCTGAAAGAGGCGGAGTGTACGGCCGTGACCCCGCTTGAATAGCTGACGGTGACGTCGTCCACGTCGATGGAGGCAACGACCCGGCCGCTACCGGTCGATGTTCGATCATGGCTGCCCTGGACGCTGTCCGGAGCGAGCGCGGTGCGAACCCCGGTCACCCGCCGAACCCCTGGACGATAGTCTCGACGGTGGTTTCGAGAAGCTTCAGATAGGTCGGAACCGGGCCGTCTTCCTCGCTCAGCGAATCGACGTAGAGAACGCCTCCATAGGTGGCTCCGGTTTCGCGCGCGACTTGCTTGGCCGCCTTGTCCGAAATGGTGCTTTCGCTGAACACCACCGGAATCTTGTTCTCGCGCACCAGGTCGATGAGCTTGCGCGCCTGTTGCGGAGTGCCTTGCTGGTCGGCGTTGATCGGCCACAGATAGGCTTCGCGCAGATCGAAGTCGCGTGCCAGGTAGCTGAAAGCGCCTTCGCTTGTAACCAGCCAGCGTTGGTCCGTGGGGATCGCCGACAGGCGCTTGCGCATGGGCTCGTCGATTGCCTTGATCTTTTCCGAATAGGCGGCGGCGTTGGCGGCATAGACCTGGGCGTTTGCCGGATCCGCCTTGGACAGCGCCTTGCGGATGTTCTCGACATAGATGAGGGCGTTCTTCGGCGACATCCACGCATGCGGATTGGGCTTGCCTTCGTAGGGCCCCTCCTTGATCCCCATCGGCTCGACACCGTCCGTGACGACGGCGCTCGGCACGTTCTTCACGTTGTCGAAGAATTTCTCGAACCAGCGTTCGAGGTTCATGCCGTTCCAGAGCACGAGGTCGGCCGATTGCGCCTTCACCACGTCGAGCGGCGTCGGCTGATAGTCGTGGATTTCGGCGCCGGGCTTGGTCACCGACTCTACGATTGCCGCGGTCCCGGCTACGTTTTGCGCGATATCCTGGATGATCGTGAACGTCGTCACGACGCGCAGAACCTTCCCTGCCGCAGGCTGGGTCTCCTGTGCCATGACCGGAACGAGGCTCGCCATCGTCGCAAAACCGATGGCCACAAGGCCGCCAAGCGCCCGCAGCATCGTCCTGCGGGTTGGGGAAGCAGAAACAGTCATCGGATGCCTTTCGACTGGAGTTGATCGTCGCCCATGCGCTGCTCACGTCATGCTAATGCGTTTGATTTGCATCTAATATTGCAGTTGCAACTGATTTGCAAGTAGCTAATTGCAGTCGCGTGGCAACGCGGCTAAGTATGGCGGATGAAAGCGGATAACGACCTTTTCGAGCGATTCCGGAGCAATTTGAAAGCCGCCGGTGTCCGGATGACCGAACAACGCAAGGTGATCTTGCGGCTGCTGGCGGATGCGCACGACCATCCGGACGCGAACGAATTGTATTCTCGTGCCCACCAGATCGACGGCAGCATTTCCTTGTCGACCGTCTACCGGACGTTGCGGCTCCTGGAGGAGAAAGGCGCCATCCAGCGTCATGCCTTCGACGAGGGCCGCGCCCGGTTCGAAAACGCGGACCGTGAACATCACGACCATCTCATCGACCTCGACACCGGTCAGGTGATCGAGTTCCGTTCCGACAAAATCGAGAAACTGCAGGCCGAGATAGCGTCGGAGCTTGGCTTCGAAATCGTCCGCCACAAGCTGGAACTGTATGTCAGGAAACGCGCCAAATAGCGTGGTTTCTGGTCGTCACCATGCTGATCCGGGTCTGATCGCGGCGGGCAAGACGCCGCCGGCTCAGACCGTCCAGAAATAGCGCACAATGTGAAAGAAGACAGGCGCGGCGAAGACCAGGCTTGTCGGTGCGGTCCATCATGCCGCCATGGCCTTCGATCAGATGGCCCCAGTCCTTGACGCCCTGGTCGCGCTTGATGGCCGAGGCGACCAACCCGCCAAGAAATCCCATCGAGCAGGCGACGAAGGCCACGGCCGCCGCCTGCAGCGGCGAGAAGGGCGTGCCGATCAGGCCTTCCCAGGTTTTCGACGGCGAGACGTTCGGCGAAAAACGGTGTTTTCCAAAGAGCTTGCCGAAGATGCCGAACATGCCGCATTTGTGCACCAACGCTCGGGCATGGCTAAAAACTTTAGGCTTGAAATAAATTTGGTCTGGTGCAATTCTCAATCGTCAGTCGAGAGCGTGGGAGGTCTCGCTGTGCCAAATGCCGGTCGCATATTCGATCGCGCCGGGTGCTGCCGCATATGCCGGATGACCAGCCCGGCGTCGGCGCAAAGCCTCCCCGCAAGTTGCGTATTCAAACACACGCACGGCGACAAGACCGTGGCAACGAGCATCTAGGGGACAGCCGCAGAATGCTTGGACCGTCAGCGCATATCGACACGTTCACGCGCGACAACCTTCCGCCCGAGGAACAGTGGCCGAACTTCCTGCTCGATGGCTTCGACTACCCCGAATACCTTAATGCCGGTGTCGAACTGACCGACGTCTGGTCGAAAAGGGTCTGGGTGACCACACCGCGCCGATCGGCAATGGCCGGGCGCTGGCGCTTCAATCATGTCACCACAGTCGAACGCATCATCGGCATGAAACGCAGCACCGGCGGCACGTCGGGCGCTTCGTATCTGAAGAGATGCTGGAGGTTGAACTGTTCACTGAACTCTGGAAAGTTCGCACCCGGCTCTAAAGCTATTTTATCTATATTGAAAACACTGGGAAGGAGAGAAAAATGAAGAATATCCTGGCATCCAGCATGTTCGCTTTGTCGCTGGCCACATCTGGCCTTGCCTATGCCGAACCCGTCAAGATCGGCGTCATCACCACGCTTTCGGGCGGCGGTGCGGGTCTCGGCGTCGACATGCGCGATGCCTTTACGCTGGCGATGAAACAGTCCGGCAACAAAGATGTCGAACTGGTCATCGAAGACGATGCCCAGAAGCCCGAGATCGCGGTGCAGCTCGCCGAAAAGATGATCCAGAGCGACAAGGTCGACCTGCTCACCGGTATCATCTGGTCGAACCTGGCGATGGCGGTGGTGCCCAACGCGGTGGCGCAGGACGTCATCTATTTGTCGCCCAATGCCGGCCCGTCGGCCCTTGCCGGCGCCAAGTGCAACAAGAACTATTTCAACGTCGCCTACCAGAACGACAATTTCCATGAGGCGATGGGTCAGTACGCCAACAAGGACTACAAGAAGACCTTCATCCTCGCGCCCAACTACCCGGCTGGCAAGGATTCGCTGACCGGCTTCAAGCGCTACTACAAGGGCGAGCTGGCAGGCGAGGCCTACACCCAGATCGGCCAGGCCGACTACGCCGCCGAGATCGCCCAGATCCGCGATTCCGGTGCCGACTCGGTGTTCTTCTTCCTGCCTGGCGGCATGGGCATTTCCTTCATGAAGCAGTACGCCCAGTCGGGCGTGAACATCCCGGTCATGGGTCCTGGCTTCTCCTTCGACCAGGACATTTTGCCCGCGGTTGGCGACGCAGCCCTTGGCGTCAAGAACTCGGCGAGCTGGTCCAGGGACCTCGACAACGAAGCCAACAAGCAGTTCGTCGAGGCCTTCAAGGCCGAATACAATCGCCTGCCCTCAATCTACGCCGCCCAGAGCTGGGATACGGCGAACCTGATCCTGTCTGCGCTGTCCAAGGCCAGTGTTAAGGACAAGGACGCGTTCCGCGCGGCCCTCAAGGCAGCCGATTTCAAGTCGGTGCGCGGCGAGTTCACCTTCAACACCAACAATCATCCGGTCCAGAACATCTACGTCCGTGAGGTGGTAAAGGAAGGCGATGTCTTGACCAACAAGATCATCGCCACCGCCTTCGAACACCACAAGGACGCCTATGCCGACCAGTGCAAGATGTAGCCCAAGGCTGCATCCGCTTTGCTAAAGTGCCGGCCTCGTCATCGACGGGGCCGGGGCCGCGGCGAGGCCGCATCGCCGTATCTTGCAGCGGCTTGCTTCGGCATTCCCCGCCTTGAACCACAGTCCGGATCGTTCATTTGTCCATCGCCCTTCTGATCGAACAACTTCTCAACGGGCTGCAGCTCGGAGTGATGCTGTTCCTCATGGCCGCCGGCCTGACGCTGATCTTCGGAGTCATGGGCCTGATCAACCTCGCCCATGGCTCGCTCTACATGGTCGGCGCCTTTGCCTGTGCCACGGTCGCCGCCGCCACTGGTTCGTTCTGGATCGGTCTGGTGGCGAGCCTGATCGCTGCGGCAGCCGCCGGTGCGGTCATGGAGATCGTTGTCATCCGCAGGCTTTATGAGCGCGACCATCTTGACCAGGTGCTGGCGACGTTTGCGCTGATCCTGATCTTTTCGGAAGGCACGCGCTGGCTGTCTGGCTCGTTTCCGCTTTATCTCGACATCCCACCGCTGCTGCAAGGCGCGGTGCCCCTGCCCGGCGGTGGCCAGTACCAGCTCTACCGCCTCGCCATTATCGGCGTCGGCATCGCCGTTGCTGTGGGGCTCTATCTGCTGATCTCGCGCACCCGTCTCGGCATGCGCATCCGCGCCGGCGAATCCGACCGCGAGATGATCGCAGCCCTCGGCGTCGACATCCGCACGCTCTACACTGTTGTCTTCGCGCTAGGTGCTGCCCTTGCCGGCCTTGCCGGCGCGCTGGTCGGTGCGCTGCAATCGGTGCAGGTCGGCATGGGCGAGCCAGCACTCATCCTCGCCTTCGTGGTCATCGTCATCGGCGGCATCGGCTCGATCAAGGGTGCGCTGTTCGGTGCCATCCTCGTCGGCCTCGTCGACACGATGGGCCGCTTCCTCCTGCCCAAGGCGCTGGCGTTGATGATGCCGACGGCACAGGCCGGGCTGATCGGTGCCTCACTCGCCTCCATGCTGATCTACATAGTCATGGCCCTGATCCTCGCTTTCAGGCCAAGCGGCCTGTTTGCGGCGCAGTCGTAAGGGCCACCATGAGCCGCGAAACCATCATCAATATACTGCTGGCACTTCTGCTGCTAGCGATCCCGTTCAGTGCGTCTGCAATGGGCGAGCAATTCTACGTCACGCTTGCCACGCGCATTACGATCCTTGCGCTCGCTGCTGTCGGGCTCAACATCGCGCTTGGTCTTGGCGGGCTGGTATCCTTTGGCCACGCCGCCTTCTTCGGCCTTGGCGGCTATGCCGCCGGCATCCTGGCGACCCATGCCTTCAACGCCGAACCGCTGTTGTTTGGCCTGCAAGGCACGACCTCGATGCTGGTCATCTGGTCGGTGGCTATCCTGGTTTGCGGCCTTGTCGCCTTGCCGATCGGCGCGATCAGCCTGCGCACGACGGGCGTCTATTTCATCATGATCACGCTCGCTTTCGCGCAGATGATCTACTACTTCGCCATCTCCTGGCCGGCCTATGGCGGCGAGGACGGGCTGTCGATCTATGTCCGCAATGGCTTTCCCGGTATGAACACGGCGCAGTCCCTGACCTATTTCCTGATCTGCTATGTCGTGCTGATGGCAGCACTTGGTCTGTTCTGGCTGCTGCGCGGATCGCGCTTCGGTGCCGCATTGCAGGCGGCACGGCAGAACGCGACCAGGCTGTCCGCCGTCGGCATCGCACCCTTCAACATCAGGCTCGTTGCCTTCGCCATCTCTGCCATGGTCACAGGCCTCGCCGGCGCGCTGTTTGCCGATCTCAACCGCTTCGTCAGCCCCTCGATGCTGTCCTGGCACATGTCGGGCGAGCTGATCGTGCTCATCATCCTTGGCGGCAAGGGTCGGCTGTTCGGCCCGGTTGCGGGCGCGATGCTTTACGTGCTGTTCGAATTCGCGCTTGGCGGCTTCACCGAACGCTGGCAGTTCTTCCTTGGCCTGATCCTGCTCGGCGTCGTTTTGTTCGCGCGCGGCGGGCTGCTTGGCCTTTTGGCTGGAGAGGCGCGTCATGGCTGAGCTGGTCCTCGAAATACGCGATCTCAAAAAGACTTTCGGCGCGCTGAAGGCCACCGACGGCGTCAGCCTCGATCTCAAGCCGGGCGAAATCCACGCGCTGATCGGCCCCAATGGAGCCGGTAAAAGCACGCTGATCCACCAGATCTCGGGCTCGCTCCGGCCAGACAGCGGCAGTATCCGCTTTCTCGGCCAGGATATGGCCGGGCTCGACATGGCGGCCCGCGGGCGGCTTGGGCTCGGCCGCAGCTTCCAGATCTCATCACTCGCGCAGGAGTTTTCCGCGCTGCGCAATGTGATGCTGGCGGTGCAGGCACGCCAGGGAACGAGCTTCCGCTTCTTACGCCCCGTGATGAGCGACAAGAGCCTGACAGAACCGGCGATGGCGATGCTGGAGCGCGTCGGCCTTGCCGGGCGCGCCTACGTGCCAGCCGCTGAGCTGTCGCATGGCGAACGCCGTCAACTCGAAATCGCCATTGCGTTGGCCCTTGGATCGAAGGCCTTTTTGTTCGACGAGCCGATGGCCGGCATGGGGCCAGACGGATCGAAAGCGTTGACGAAATTCCTCGACGGCCTGCGCCACGAAGCGCCGATCCTGCTCGTCGAACACGACATGGATGCCGTCTTCGCGCTTGCCGACCGTATCTCGGTCCTCGTCTATGGCCGCGTCATCGCCACCGGCACGGTGGACGAGATCCGCAACGATCCCGAAGTGCGCCGGGCCTATCTCGGAGAAACTGCGTGAGCCTGCTGGAACTCAACGGCGTCGAAACCTTCTACGGCGCATCGCAGGCGCTGTTCGGCGTCTCGCTCGACGTCAGGGCGGGTGAGGTCGTGGCGCTCATGGGCCGCAACGGCATGGGCAAGACGACGACGATCAATTCCATTCTCGGCCTCGCGAAACCGCGCTCAGGCTCGATCAGCTTTGGCGGCCGCCAAGTCGCCGGCATGCGCCCGCGCCGCAT
>NZ_RZPH01001080.1:0-1958 GCF_004022825.1 Mesorhizobium sp. M7A.F.Ca.CA.004.04.2.1 | reverse complement strand
AATAGGACTGCGGAGGAAAACACCATGAGCAAGACAATCCGCCTGACAATGGCGCAGGCGCTGACCCGCTTCCTGTCACGCCAGATGACCGAGATCGACGGGAGCAAAGTCCCGATCTTCGGCGGCGTCTGGGCGATCTTCGGCCACGGCAATGTCGCCGGCATCGGCGAGGCGCTTTATCAGCTGCGCGACGAGCTGCCGACCTTCCGCGCCCACAATGAACAGGCGATGGCGCATGCGGCGATCGCCTACGCCAAGGCCAATTTCCGCCGCCGCTTCATGGCCGCGACCTCTTCGATCGGCCCCGGCGCGCTCAACATGGTGACGGCGGCGGCGCTCGCCCATGTAAACAGGTTGCCCGTCCTGTTTTTGCCGGGCGACGTCTTCGCCAACCGCATCCCAGATCCGGTGCTGCAGCAGGCCGAGGATTTCTCCGACGGCACGGCTACGGTCAATGACTGCTTCCGTCCGGTTTCACGCTATTTCGACCGCATCACCCGGCCGGAGCAGATCATTCCTGCGCTCAGCCGCGCCATGGCCGTGCTGACCGATCCGGCCGAATGCGGCCCGGTGACGCTGTCTCTGTGCCAGGACGTGCAGGCCGAGGCCTACGACTACCCCGAGAGTTTCTTTGCCGAGAGGGTCTGGCACCAGCGCCGGCCGCGCCCGGATCGCCATGAGCTTGCCGCCGCGGTAGCGGCGCTGAAGGGCGCAAAAAAGCCGCTGGTGATCGCCGGCGGCGGCGTCCTCTATTCGCAGGCGTCGGACGAACTGGCGAAATTCGCCGAGAGCGCCGGCATCCCGGTCTGCGAGACGCAAGGCGGCAAATCCTCGTTGCCGGACGACCATCCGCTCAACATGGCGGCGGTCGGCGTCACCGGAACTTCTGCCGCCAACCGGTTGGCTGAGGAAGCCGATGTCGTGCTGGCCATCGGCACGCGTCTGCAGGACTTCACCACCGGTTCGTGGGCGCTGTTCAAGAATTCGGGCAAGACCATCATCGGGCTCAACGTGCAGCCCTTCGACGCCGGCAAGCACCGCGCCCTGCCACTGGTCGCCGATGCGGCCGAGGGCCTGGCCGAACTCAGTGCTGCGCTGAAGGGCTGGAAGGCGCCGGCAAGCTGGACCGACAATGCGTCCTCCGGCAAGAAGGCCTGGCAGGCCGAGGCGGCCAAGGTGACGGCGTCGACCAATGCCGCCTACCCGTCCGACGCGCAGGTGATCGGCGCCGTGCAGCGCGCCATGGGCTCCGGTGTGACGCTGCTGAATGCCTCCGGCGGGTTGCCGGGCGAATTGCACAAACTTTGGCAGGCGGGCGCGCCCGGATCGTATCATGGCGAATATGGCTTCTCGACCATGGGCTACGAGATTGCCGGCGGGCTCGGAGCCAAGATGGCGAAGCCCGGCGAGGGGATCGTCGTCATGATCGGCGACGGCTCCTACCTGATGATGAACTCCGAAATCGCCACCTCGGTGATGCTCGGCCTCAAGCTCACTATCGTGCTGCTCGACAACAGAGGCTATGGCTGCATCAACCGGCTGCAGATGGCGACCGGCGGCGCCAACTTCAACAATCTGCTGAAGGACTCGCGCCACGAGGTTCTGCCCGACATCGACTTTGCCGCGCATGCGGCGAGCATGGGGGCGATCGCCGAGAAAGTGCCGTCGATCGCCGGGCTGGAAAACGCGCTGGCACAAGCCAGGAAGAATACGCGCACAACGGTGCTCGTCATCGACACCGACCCGCTGGTTTCCACGGATGCCGGCGGCCATTGGTGGGACGTGGCGGTGCCGGAAGTGTCTGTACGGCCGCAGGTCAACGCGGCGCGCAAGGCGTATGACGAAAAGCGGAAGATGCAGAGTGTGGGTGATTGAGGTCGGCGCTGCCCCTCACCTGCCTGCCGGCATCCTCTCCCCGTATAGGGACGGGGAGAGGATGCCGGCAGGCAGGTGAGGGG
>NZ_RZPH01001079.1:0-1957 GCF_004022825.1 Mesorhizobium sp. M7A.F.Ca.CA.004.04.2.1 | reverse complement strand
GTCAAGGTCATCGGCATCGACTCCGGCGCCGACTCCAAGGCCTTCACCTCGTTCCTGACCACCGACAACGTCCAGGGCGGCCGCGTCGCTGCCGACGGCCTCGCAGCCGCCATCGGCGCCGCCAACGGCGGCAAGATCGAGGGCGACGTCGCCCTGATCACCAACGCGCCGGGCGCCGGCTCGCTCGAACAGCGCAAGCAGGGCTTCACCGAACAGCTGGCCGCCAAATATCCGGGCCTCAAGCTGGTCGCCGATAAATATGCCGACGGCCAGGCCACCACCGGCCTCAACATCGCCACCGACCTGATCACCGCCAACCCGAACCTCAAGGGCATCTTCGCTTCCAACCTGATCATGGCGCAGGGCGTCGGTCAGGCTGTCGCGGAAAACAGCCTTGGCGGCAAGCTGGCGCTGGTCGGTTTCGACAGCGACGAGAAGCTGATCAAGTTCCTCAACGACGGCGTCATTTCCGCCCTCGTCGTCCAGGATCCGTACCGGATGGGCTATGACGGCATCAAGACCGCACTCGCCGCTTCCAAGGGCGAGAAGGTCGAAGCCAATGTCGACACCGGCGCCAATCTGGTGACCAAGGACAACATGAAAGACCCCAAGATCGACGCGCTGCTCAATCCGAAGCTCTGAGCCGTCGCATCCGCAATGGTCTCCGGGGCACCTCGCCCCGGAGACAAGCTGCCGCACAAACGGCTTGGCAATCCATAAGCGTAGGCTAGGCTGTTTTCGAGACATATCCTTGTCTCGCCGCGTGCCAATCGTGAGGCCAATCTGGGAGGATTGTCATGACATCGACGGCGCAGGAACTGCATCCGGCCCCTGTGCTGGAACCGGGGCGGACCATCCTCGAATTGCGCGGGCTGGAGAAGCGCTATCCCGGCACCCACGCGCTGAAGCCGGTCGACCTCGCCTTCAAGTCCGGTGAGATCCACGCCATCGTCGGCGAGAACGGCGCCGGCAAATCCACGCTCATCAAGCTTCTGACCGGCGTCATGCCGCGCACCTCCGGAGAGATCGCCTGGGAGGGCCAGCCGGCTGCCCTGGCGACGCCGCATGAGGCGATGGCGCTCGGCATCAATGCCGTGCACCAGGAAGTCGTGCTGTGCCGCCACCTGACGGTCGCCGCCAACATGTTCCTCGGCGAGGAGAATTCGCGCTTCGGCATCCTGCAGCAGCGTGCCATGGTCAGGCAAGCGCAGACCATCATCGACGATCTCGGCTTCGACCTGCCGGCGCATGTCACGCTGGGCGACCTCACTATCGGCCAACAGCAGCTGATTGCTGCCGCACGCGCCACCGTGCGCGGCACCAAATTCCTGATCTTCGACGAGCCGACCGCCTACCTCACCCGCAAGGAGGCCGACCAGCTCTTCACCCTGATCCGCCGGCTGAAGGGCGAAGGCGTGACGATCATCTACATCAGCCATCGCATGGAGGAGGTGTTCGAACTCGCCGACCGTGTTTCCGTGCTGCGCGACGGCACGCTGGTCGGCACCCGCAACATCGCCGAGACCAACGATGCCGAGCTGGTCAAAATGATGATCAACCGCTCGATCGAGCAGGTTTATCACAAGGAGCATTTCACGCCGGGCGCCGCGATCCTCGAGGCGAGGAGCCTGTCCGGCAAGGGCTTCGAAAATGTCTCGATGACGGTTCGCGCCGGCGAGATCGTCGGTCTCTATGGCCTGATCGGCGCCGGACGGAGCGAGTTCGTCACCACGCTCTACGGCCGCCATCGCAAATCGGCCGGCCAGATTCTGTGGGAAGGCAAGGAAGTTCAGGTCAACTCCGAACATGACGCGATCAAGCTCGGCATGGCGCTGGCGCCGGAAAGCCGCCGCGACCAGGGCCTCTGCCTCAATCTGCCAGTCGGCTTCAACCTGAACCTGCCGATCTACAAGCGTATCTCGAACAATCTGCTGATTTCGAGCACGCAGGAGAAGAC
>NZ_RZPH01001078.1:0-1957 GCF_004022825.1 Mesorhizobium sp. M7A.F.Ca.CA.004.04.2.1 | reverse complement strand
CGGGTGCGCCCGCCGCCTCGTCGGTGGTCAGCAGCTTGTCCTTGACTGCCTGGTCGATCGGCACCGTCGCCTTCTCACCGGCACGGATGGCAGCGGCATCCAGCTTCAGTTCCGGGTTGGCGGCAACAAACGCATCGAGCTTCTGGTCCGCAACCTTGGCTGCCGCGCGCTTCAGCGGATAGCCGCCGTCCTGCAGCGACATGTTGACGGCCTTGATGAAGGCGGTTTCCTTGGCCTTGGCCTGATCGCCGGCGGCGATGGCGTCATAGGACTCGACCGTCTCGTTGCCGATCTTGACAGATGCGGGTGTGCCGGCGGCGGCCGTCGACACGACGTCATAGGGAACCGAGTTCTTGGTCAGGAACGAGGTCGCGATATCGCAGGATGTCGTGAACTTCGCGGTACCCACCGGATTGAACTGGAACTTGCAATCTCCAGGTGCCGCCGTCACCGTCGCCCGCGTGTTCTGCTGGGCTGTGGCAAGCGCCGGATTGGCAGCCCAGGTCAGTGCCTTGAACAGCGGGAAGGTGCATACAATCGCTAAGGCAAGGCCCGCCATGATGATCGGCTTGCGGCCGATCTTGTCGGAGAGCCAGCCGAAGACGACGAAGAAGATCGAGCCTACTGCCAGGGCGATCGCGATCATGATGTTGACCGATTGCGCGTCGACCTTGAGCACGTTGGTCAGGAAGAACAGCGCATAGAACTGGCCGTTATACCAGACCACGGCCTGACCGGCGGTGAGGCCGAGCAGCGCCAGCAGTGCGATCTTGGCATTCTTCCATTGACCGAAGGCTTCCGTCAGCGGCGCCTTGGAGCCCTTGCCCTCATCCTTCATGCGCTGGAAGGTCGGCGATTCGGAAAGCGAAAGCCGGATCCAGATCGAGATGCCTAGCAGCAGGAAGGATACGAGGAACGGAATACGCCAGCCCCAGGCAGCATAGTTTTCCTTGCTCAATGAAGCCTGTACGATCAGGATCACAACCAGCGACAGGAACAGGCCCAGCGTCGCCGTGGTCTGGATCCACGAGGTGTAGTAGCCGCGCCGGTTGTCCGGCGCATGTTCGGCGACGTAAGTGGCCGCGCCGCCATATTCGCCACCCAGTGCCAGACCCTGCAGCATGCGCAGGATGATCAGGATCACCGGAGCGGCGATGCCCAAGGTCGCATAGCCAGGCAGCAAGCCGACCAGGAAGGTCGACAGGCCCATGATCGTCATGGTGACGAGGAAGGTATATTTACGGCCGACAAGATCGCCGATGCGGCCGAACAGCAATGCGCCGAACGGGCGCACCAGGAAGCCGGCAGCGAAGGCCAGCAGCGCGAAGATATTGCGGGTCGCTTCCGGGATGGCTGGACTGAAAAAGGTCGAACCAATGAACACTGCCAGCGAGCCGTAGAGATAGAAATCATACCATTCGAAAACGGTGCCGAGCGAGGAAGCGAAGATGACTTTCTTCTCCTCCCGCGTCATGGCGCGGCTTGCTCCGCCGGCGGTCGATGCTATTGCCATTTCGTTATCCTCCCGTGAGACCCGTTCTCGATGCTGCGCGACACCGTCCGCGTTCTCCTCCGAGCACGGACTCAACGACAGCCATTCGGGAAAAATGACAGAAAGCGCCCGCCAAAGGCAGCGCGTCTTTGGGATTATGACTTTGGTATTAGGTGCGCTGCGGGATGAAACCGGGCGAACTGGGAAACCCTTAGCCCTTGAGCGCTTCCAGCAGGCCGACAGCAGCCATCATGTCGTGCTTGCGAGCCGCGCGGCGGGCAACGGCTTCGGCGTCCTGCCCCCAATGCTCGATCTGCCAGTCCTCGTCGACATGAGCCGCGGCCCATGCAGCCTCAGCGTCGATCTCGCCGAAATCGACAGCCAGCGCCAGCAGCGCCGAACCTGTGAGCGACGTCATCACATGGATGGCGGCGAGACGCAGCGGCTCTGTTCGCTGGGCAAGAT
>NZ_RZPH01001077.1:0-1961 GCF_004022825.1 Mesorhizobium sp. M7A.F.Ca.CA.004.04.2.1 | reverse complement strand
TCGTTAACGTTAATGATCGGTAAACGACGTGTGCTCCATTTTCATCTTTTACATCTCAGGGTCCCGTCGTAGGTTGAACTGCGGCGGAAACTTACGAGGGTTTGAGTATGGATGTGCAGTTGGAAGCGCTTGGCCATGTGGCGGGCGGGGGTGAAGAAAATTCGCCCGACAGCATGTCGAGTTTCGCCCGCAATGTTTCAGCGATGCTTGAGCGGACGGAATATCGCCGCTGCGACAAGGGAGAGGACCTCGAAGACATCTATAGGTTACGCTACAAATCCTATCGCTTGAATGATATGGTGCCGGAAAACCCGGAACATATTGTGCATGACGAGCTCGACGAAGCTGAAAATTGTTCCAAGTTCGGCGTCTATATTGACGGCATCCTGGTCTCCACGGTGCGCATTCATCATGCCTGCCGGGCCACGCCGCAATCGCCGTCTACAACTGTCTACGGCGACATCCTGCGCCCGATGCTGGCTGCCGGGGCGCACTTTGCCGATCCGAGCCGCTTTGCTGCCGACCCAGACTGGTCGAAGGTCTATCCGCAGATCCCGTACCTGACGCTGCGCCTTGCCGGAATGGCCTGCTTCTACTTCGACGCACCTTACTGTCTCTCGACTATCCGGCCCGAACATGCGGGTTTCTACCGTCGTATCTACTGTTCTGAGCAGATCGGCGAGCTGCGCGACTATCCAGGCCTGAACTACAAGGTCGTGCTCTATCGCGCCAATGTCGCTGCCATTCGCGAGCGGTCGTTCTCGCGCTTTCCATTCTTCCGATCCACATCTCTGGAGCAGCGTATGCTGTTCGAGACACCTGGTGCTGGAGAATTGGCGCCGCTGACCATCCTGCCGACTGCCAAATATTTTCGCGAAGCCGCCTGAGATTAGGCGTTTCGCAGAACCACTGGAGCTTTCCGGCCGGATACGCGTTCTGATGGCTCGGCGCCTTGTCGTCCTCGCCATTGGTCGCCGAATCCACGGATATGCCAAAGGAACCCGTCATGACCATTTCCACACTTGCGCTCACCCCGCTTATCTCGCTGATCGCCGGCGTGCTGATCCTGGTCATGCCAAGGCTGTTGAACTACATCGTCGCGCTCTATCTGATCGTCGTCGGGTTGCTCGGGCTATTTCCGCATCTAGCCGGCTGAGGGCGCCGGCTTAGGCCACGCAAGCGTCTGCTTTCGAAGCATCTTTCCGCATCAAGCATCAGAATCCAGCGATCGGACTCCGTCGCGCGTTGGCAGCCGGCTTCAACCTTTCTTTGAGGCAGTTGTCCGCTGTTGTGCGGCAATAGCGCCATTGCTCTCGGCCCGGCTTTTCGCTATGTGCCTGAAAGATGTCTTCGAAGGGGTATTCCTATGGCTGATCACTCGCCGACCGGTCCTGTCGAACTGGGCGCGAAGATGGACTATGCCGAGCATGACCGCACCTATGCGGGCTTTCTCGCGCTGGCCAAATACGGATCGCTTTTCTGCGGAGCCCTGCTTCTGGCGATGGCCTTCGGCTTCTTCGCGGGCGGCTTCTTCTCGGCGACCATCCTGTTCGTGCTGATTATGGCCGTCGGCGCCTTTATCCTCCGATAGATTTTCCGACACCTTGTCCACGGCGCCGCCGCGAGGCCGGCCGGCGTCTTGCGGGAAATAGCTTCCGGCCGAAAGGATCATGCGGTGGGACAGACGGTTTTCATCCCTCGTGAGCTCGATGCCAATGAGCCGCGCGTCGCGGCCTCGCCCGATACGGTGAAACGGCTGGCGGCGTTGGGCTTCGACGTCGTCGTCGAGGCCGGCGCCGGCACGCGGTCGCGCATCCCCGACGAGGAGTTTTCCAAGGCAGGAGCCACGATCGGCAAGGCTTCCGATGTCGTCAAGGCCGATGTCGTGCTGAAGGTGCGTCGGCCCGGCGATGCCGAGCTGAAGAGCTACAAACCCGGTACAGCGGTCATTGCCATCATGG
>NZ_RZPH01001076.1:0-1961 GCF_004022825.1 Mesorhizobium sp. M7A.F.Ca.CA.004.04.2.1 | reverse complement strand
GATACGGGTCGAGGCGATACAAGCGGTGATCGCCAGGGCGATGTACCAGCGCCGCGGAAACAACAGCAAAGCGACCCCGAACACCGCGCCCATCGTCGTACCATGGCCGGACGGAAAGCCGGCGAAGCGCGCATCGAAAGCGAAGGGGTGCAGGGTCAGCACGCCAAAGTCCTCGTAATAGAGGGGGCGAGCCCGGCCAATGGCATATTTCAGCACATTGACGGCGATCCCCGACAGGCCGGTGGCGCACAGCACCAGAAAAGCCAGGCAGGTCCAGTTGTAGAGCAGCATCAGCGAGCGCCGCGAGAGGCTTCGCCAATCCGTCAGGTTGGCGGCGACAAGCAGAAGCACTGAGGGAATGAGATACCAGCCACCCAGGCCGAACTGGGTGAAAAAGTCGGCAGTCCGGGCAAATCCCGCCGACCACTTGCCGTGAAGCATTCCGGCCGGGGTGTCGAGACGAACAAACGCTGCCGCCGTCAGCAAAACCCAGACCAGCACCCAGACCGACCACAAAACGTTCGGGTATCTGGCCGGGCGGGTGGCAAGGCGGCTTTTGGCGATCTGCATCGTATCGCGAAAATTGTCGAGCGACCGGCGCCCTACCCCAAGGAGCAGGCTCGAAACGGGCGGGCGTGATTTCACCAGCATAGGAAATTCGACCCCATTGTCGCCGTCATGGGCATCGGCGAGCCGTCACTGGGTTACACGATAGAGGCCGAGCGACAGCTTGTCTCCCGACGAATAGTTGAGGCCGTCGACCTCGGCAACGCGGTTCGCCGACTTGCCTTGCGCCGCCAGCAACCCATTCAGTTTCTGCTCGTCGCCGACCTGCGCCAGAGCCAGGGCGCAGGCAGGATCGCCGAGCAGATGCTTGGCGACGCCATCGACATCGGTCAGGACGGTCTTGGTGCCGACCAGGAACACCAGGCTCGGCTCGTGATATTCCGCCGAAGCGAGCACCGTGGTGTCGCAAGGCCTGTTGGCCTGGAACGCCGCCTCGATCGCCGGGCTCAGCCAGATCGGTTTCAGCGAAGGCGCGATGACGCCGAACAACAGTCCATAGGTGATGCCCGCGCAGACGGCGATTGTGCCGATGCGGGAGAGCGGCACTTGCAGCTGTCGCGAAAAAGCGAAATATCCTGCCGCCAGCGCCGCCGCGGCGGCCGGGATGCTCCACCAGGAGAAGGCGCCGGTGAGATAGATCGGCGCTCCGACGCAGACCGCCGCCAGGCCAAGGCTGACCACGGCAAGACCGAATGCGGTCGACCACCACAACCAATCCTGCCAGCGCCTGAGCGGCGCATTCGCCTCCTGGGGCGGCAAGGTCAACAGCCAACCGATCAGCAGCGCCATGCCGGGATAGGCCGGCAGGACATAGTGCGGCAGCTTGGTCGGGATCAGTTCGAACACCAGCCAGAACGGAATGTACCAGGCGAGGCAGAAACGCAGCCGCGGATCGTCGCGCAACCGGTTGAGGGCCTGCAGCCCGGCGCCAACCGCGATCAGACCGAACGGCCACATGAACAAGGAATAGGTCAGCATGTAGAAGCCCGGCGGCAGGCCGTGCGATTCCTCGCCCGAGGCGACCTTGGCCATCATGTCCTTGCCGACGGCATCACTGAGGAAGGCGCCGCCGCTCTTCCAAGTGATGAGGGCGACCCAGGGCAGCACGATGAACAGCACCAGGGCGACACCGCGCACGAGCTTCAGCTTCAGGAGCCAGCGCCAGTCGCGCTCGAAGGCAAACAGGGCGGCGACCGTCAGCACCGACAACAGCGGAGCCACCGGCCCCTTGATAAGGATTCCAAGGCCTTGAGCGGCCCAGAATATCCACGGCAGATGGGCCGCTACCGGTTCGTTGCGGCGCGATGCCAGATAGATCTGAGCGAGCGCGCCTTGCGCCGCCACGCAGCAGGCCAGCAGCATGGCGTCGGTCTTGGCGTCACGCCCCTCGAAGG
>NZ_RZPH01001075.1:0-1962 GCF_004022825.1 Mesorhizobium sp. M7A.F.Ca.CA.004.04.2.1 | reverse complement strand
ATGCGATAGAGCGCGCTGGTTTCCATATCCACGGCCAGGGCTCCTTGCGCCCGCGCAACGGCAAAACGGGCGCGCCCCTCCGGGTGATAGAAGATGTCGCTGCACACCGTCAGGCCGGCATGATGGTCGATGCCGAATTCTACCGCCTTGGCCAGTGACGATGCGAGGAGCGCCGGGTCGGGGCCAGCGGGTCCATAAAGGCCGAAAACCTGGCCGCTCTGGGCGCTTTCCGCCTGCGCCGATTGCGAGATGACAAGGCTGCGCAGTTTTGCCTTTGCGGTCAGGCTGCCGCAGGTGCCGGTGCGGATCAACGTCCGGGCGCCATAATGGTCCAGCAGTTCATGCGCATAGATCAGAAACGATGAAACGCCGATGCCCGTCGCCTGGATGCTGACGGGTTTGCCGCCAAACAGCCCGGTGAAGCCAAGTGCGCCGCGGCGGCGATTGATGCAGCGCGGCGCTTCCAGGAACGTTTGCGCCATCCACTCGGCGCGCTGCGGGTCACCCGGTAACAAAACCGTGTCGGCGTAGTCGTCCTTGTCCGCTTCGTTGTGCGGCGTCACCAGTTGCTCCCCCTAAGCCTTCCAGCCGTTTCACCCGCAATCATGGCGTTGTCACGGCGTTGTGCAAGATGGAACATGGGAAAGGCTCTAAGACTCCAGCACGTCCTTGACGATCGTCGCCAGTTGCTTGAGCGAAAACGGCTTGGGCAGAAAGCCGAAATGCGCATCTGCCGGGAGGTTTCTGGCGAATGCGTCCTCGGCGTAGCCGGACACGAAGACGAACTTGATGTCCGGCTGGCGCTTGCGCAATTCACCAAGCAGTGTCGGTCCGTCCATTTCCGGCATGACCACGTCGGAAACGACGATATCGACCTTGCCGCCCAGTGCCTCGAACACTTCCAGCGCCTCGACGCCCGACGATGCCTCGTGCACGGTGTAGCCACGCGAGGTCAGCGCCCGCATGCCGCCCATGCGCACGGCATCCTCGTCCTCGACGAGCAGCACCGTGGCCGAGCCCGACAGATCCTTGGCCGGATCGGCGACCTTTGTCGGCGCCGCCGGCGCATCGCCGGGCTCGCCTGCTTTTTTCGCTTCGGCGATGTGACGCGGCAGGAAAATGCGGAAGGTCGAGCCTTTGCCGACTTCGGAATCGCAAAAGATGAAGCCGCCGGTCTGCTTGATGATGCCGTAGACCATCGACAGGCCAAGGCCGGTGCCCTTGCCGACTTCCTTGGTGGTGAAGAAAGGCTCGAAAATCTTCTTCAGCACGTCGGGCGCGATGCCGCTGCCGGTGTCCTCGACTTCGACCACGACATAGTCCGCCGGGGCGAGTTCGCGGTAGGAAAAGGCCTTGCACTCCTCGGCGGTCACATTGCGGGTGCGCACGGTGAGATCGCCGCCCGCCGGCATTGCGTCGCGCGCGTTGACCGCAAGGTTGACGACCACCTGCTCGAACTGCCCGATATCGACCTTGACCGGCCACAGGTCGCGGCCATGGTCGACCTTCAGCTTGATGTCGTTGCCGACCAGGCGGGCGAGCAGCATCCTGAGATCGGCGAGCACGTCGGTCAGGTTGAGCACTTCCGGCCGCAATGTCTGCTTGCGTGAGAAGGCCAGAAGCTGCCGCACCAGCGAAGCCGCCCGGTTGGCGTTCTGCTTGATGTTCATGATGTCGGGGAAGGAGGGGTCCGACGGACGGTGGTTGGTCAACAAAAGGTCGGACGCCATGATGATGGCGGTCAGCACATTGTTGAAATCATGCGCGATGCCGCCGGCAAGCTGGCCGACCGCCTGCATCTTCTGGCTCTGCGCCATCTGCCCTTCGAGCGCCTTCTGCTCCGTCGTCTCGACGGCGTAGACGATGGCCGACTCCTCGGCGCCCTCGCCACCGGTGCCGTCGGCGACGGCGTTGACGTAGAAGCGGATGTGCCGTTCGTCGTTGCCGGGCAAAAGCGTGTCG
>NZ_RZPH01001074.1:0-1964 GCF_004022825.1 Mesorhizobium sp. M7A.F.Ca.CA.004.04.2.1 | reverse complement strand
GCCTGTATCGGCGCGACGATCGGCATTGCGCTCACCGGCGTGATCGCCAGCCTTGTACTCGGCAACGGCCCGCATGTGCCGCTGCTGGTGGCGCCGATGGGGGCGTCGGCGGTGCTGCTGTTCGCCGTGCCCGCCAGTCCGCTGGCACAGCCATGGTCGATCATCGGCGGCAACACGATATCGGCGCTGGTCGGCGTGATCGTGGCGCATTTCATCCACGAAACCGCCCTTGCCAGCGGCATCGCGGTGGCACTGGCCATCGCCGCCATGTCGTTCACGCGCTGCCTGCATCCGCCGGGAGGAGCGGCCGCGCTGACCGCGGTGCTGGGAGGGCCTGCCGTCATCAGCGCCGGCTTCCTGTTTCCATTCGTTCCGGTGGCGCTGAACTCGATCCTGCTGGTGGCGCTCGGCTACGGCTTCCACAGGCTGGCCCGGCGCAATTATCCGCATGTGCCGGTTGCAGTGCCGGCGAACAGCCACGGCACCGGCGATCCGCCGGCGCAACTGCGCGTCGGCTTCCGCTCCGAAGACATCGATGCCGCGCTTGGCGCACTCGACGAGACGTTCGATATCGATCGCAACGATCTCGACCGGCTGCTGCGGCAGGTCGAATTGCAGGCGATGGTGCGCGCGCACAAGACCCTTCTGTGCGAGGACATCATGTCGCGCGATGTCATCTCGGTCGATGCTCACACCTCGACCGAGGCGGCGCGCCAATTGCTGCTTGACCACAACATCCGGACCTTGCCGGTCGTCAATGCGGAGGCCAGGCTGGCAGGCACCGTGGGGTTGCGCGAACTCACCCAGGCCTCCGGGACGGTCGGATCCGTTATATCGCCCGCGGCAACAGCCGCCGCCGGCTTCGCCGCCATGGGTCTGCTGCCCGTGCTCACCGACGGCCGCAGCCACGCGGTCATCATCGTCGACGACGACAAGCGGATTCTCGGGCTGATCACCCAGACCGATCTGTTGGCGGCCACAGCGCGCCTGCAGGCTGCCTGACAAGCCTTCACTCGCACTGTAGGGTAGCGGCCGCCGGGCCCGGCAGAAAATCTTCGGGAACCTTTTGCCGGCGACAGCGTCCAATCTCCCGATCGAGATCTTGGTTCGGAGATTGGGTTGAGGAAAGTGGCGATGCCTGCTGTGTTGACGGCCGTGCCTTCCGCTGCGCCAGGCGAGATGCAGCT
Source organism: Mesorhizobium sp. M7A.F.Ca.CA.004.04.2.1 (assembly GCF_004022825.1). Lineage (NCBI taxonomy): Bacteria > Pseudomonadati > Pseudomonadota > Alphaproteobacteria > Hyphomicrobiales > Phyllobacteriaceae > Mesorhizobium > Mesorhizobium sp. M7A.F.Ca.CA.004.04.2.1. Next base: position 777 of record NZ_RZPH01001074.1, on the reverse strand, counting down.
TGTGCACCGCGCGCTGGCGCGCGACGGCGACGCCTTCCGCACCATCATCAAGACACACAATCAGCGGCTCTACCGGATCGCGCGCGGCGTCGTGCGCAATGACAGCGAGGCCGAGGACATCGTCCAGGAGGCCTACCTCAAGGCTTTCGCCCATCTCGATGCGTTTCGCGGCGACTCCTCGCTCGCCACATGGCTGTCGCGCATCGTCATCAACGAGGCGCTCGGCCGCCTGCGCAAAAGGCGCAGAACGGTGGCAATGCCGGAAAATCCGCAAGCCGAGATCATCCGGTTCCCCCTCCACCCCAGCGACGATCCGGAACGGACGATGGCGCAAAGGCAGATCCTCCAACTGGTCGAACAGGCCACAGACAGCCTTCCCGACGTCTACCGGACGGTGTTCGTGGCGCGGGTGATCGAGGGGCTGAGCATCGAGGAGACCGCCGATCTCCTCGGCGTGCGGCCGCAAACCGTCAAGACAAGGCTGCACCGCGCCCGCGCCCTGGTGCGCAAGGCGCTGGACGATCAGATCGGGCCGGTGCTGCTCGATGCCTTCCCCTTCGCCGGCCGGCGTTGCGAACGACTGACCAGCGCGGTCATGCGGCGGCTCGGGCTGGAAAGCTGAGCCTCACCGGATTCAATTGATTTTGGCGGGAACGTTTGCCGCTGGCCAGCATCCAATGACCGTCAACCGAAAACACAGTCCGGCGCGATTTTCAGCGTCCGGCGAAGGAGATGCCATGTCCATCCGACACACTGCCGCGCTCGCCGCCCTGCTGC
>NZ_RZPH01001073.1:0-1964 GCF_004022825.1 Mesorhizobium sp. M7A.F.Ca.CA.004.04.2.1 | reverse complement strand
GTTGCGGGCAGAGACGATGCCGACCGTGACCGTGCCGCCGAGGCCGAACGGATTGCCGATCGCCATCACCCAGTCGCCGACGCGCATCTTGGTGGAATCGCCGAACTTCACCGCCGTCAGCTTGTGGCCTTTCGGATCGACCTTGAGCACGGCGACATCGGTCTTGGTGTCGGTGCCGACCAGCGTCGCCTTCAAGGTGACACCATCGGAGAAATTGACCTCGATGTCGTCGGCATCGGCAATGACATGGTTGTTGGTGACGACGATGCCTTGCTCGGCATCGATGACGAAGCCGGAGCCCAGCGACTGCACCTTCTGCGAGCCGTTGTCCTTGTCACCGCCGCGGTTCTTGAAGAAATCGTCGAAGAAATCCTGGAAGGGCGACCCCTCGGGCAATTGCGGCATCGGCACCGCGCCCGGGCCTTCGGTGCCCTTGACCGTCTGCGAGGTCGATATGTTGACCACTGCGCCGAGCAGGCCTTGCGCCAGATCGGCGACCGAAGCAGGTCCATCGGCGGCAAATGTCGGCGTCACGAAGGACGGGACAGCGACTGCGCTGACAAGAAGTGCCGCCGCGCCGGCGATGAATGTCCGCCGAGCCGCGCACAGAATTGTATTGGATGTCATCGAGAAGCCTCCCGGTATCCTTGAAAAGAAAAGCGCTTCGACGAAAACGCCGCGTCACGCCATGTTGGCAAAAAATACGGCACGTTTGCGGCTATGACTATCGGCAGAGGATAAATCATCGCCGCCGTCATGCGCCCCGTACCAGCCAGACGATGCCGACGCCGATCACGATCGCCGCCAGTCCGGCGATCCGCAGCGCGTTCTCGGGCAGCGACAGCACTTCGGTGGCAAGTTTCCTGGCCAGGCCGGGAAAACCGCCATAGACTAGACCCTCTATGACAAGGACCAGGCCCATGGCGGCAAGAAAATCCTGCACCGGCCGCTACTGGCCGGTGCTGGGCTGTGCCGCCGGCGCGGCGGGTGCCGTCGCCGGAGCGTTTGGCGCAGGCGAAGCCGGCTTTGCCGGCCCCTCGCTGCCGTCAGGATTGCGGAAGAAGCGGAAGAACTCCGAGTTCGGCGACAGCACCATCGTCGTTCCGGTGTTGTCCAGCGCCGTGCCATAGGCATTCATCGACCGGTAGAAGTCGAAGAAGGCCGGATCGCGCTGATAGGCTCCCGCGAAGGTGGCGCTGCGCTGGGCTTCGCCCTCGCCGCGCAGGATTTCCGACTCTTTCTGCGCTTCGGCGACGATCTCGACCACTTCGCGATCGGCGCGGGCGGTGATGCGCTGTGCCGCTTCATTGCCGCGCGCCCTCAGCCGCGCAGCTTCCGCCAGGCGTTCCGCCTTCATGCGGTCGAAGGTCTGCTGCGAGACTTCGGCCGTGAGATCCGTGCGGCGGATACGGACATCCTCGATCTGCAGGCCGAGCGAGGTGGCGTCGGGCCTGAGCTGGTCGCGGACTTCGCGCATCATCACGGTGCGCTGTTCGGAAAGTGCGGCCTCGAAATCACGCAGACCGTAGACACGGCGCAAGGCAGCGTCGAGACGCGTCCTGAGCCGGGCTTCTGCCAGTTCGATCTGACCCGACACGGTGGAGCGGAAGACCCGCGGATCCGAGATGCGGTAGGCGATGAAGGCGTCGACCTCATAGAACTTGCCGCCTGACACCTGGACGCGGATGTTGTCGAGGTCGAAGCGCAGCACCCGGTTCTCGATCAGTTGCACGGTGTCGGCGTCGAAGAACGAGAACGGCGCCTTGAAGTAGATGCCGGGTTCGCTCTTGACGTCGACGATCTCGCCGAACCTGAGCACCAGCGCCTGCTGACGCGCATTGACCACGAAGACCGACGAATAGAGCAGGAACAGGATAACCGCTGCTGCGACGACGATGATGGGAAGACGGTTGGCCATCACTGGTTACCTCCCGTAACGCCACTGGGCGCAGCGGGTGCCTGTC
>NZ_RZPH01001072.1:0-1965 GCF_004022825.1 Mesorhizobium sp. M7A.F.Ca.CA.004.04.2.1 | reverse complement strand
CATCAGGGCACCATCCAGGACTGCAGCGGCGTATATGGATCAATCGCCAACTTATGCGAAACAGGTTGCCGGTAGATCAACGGTACCGGGGAAGACCGCCCGGAGAATACTTGGGGCAATTGGGGGGATTCGATGCAGGAAGACAAGATACGCCAGGCCCTGATCGGACTCCTGTATCGCAATTCCTACGGCGTGGTCATCTCCAACATCGTGATCTCGATGGCGGCGGTCTATGTGCTGAGAACGGCCGTTTCCACCCATTGGCTGATCGGCTGGCTAGCGGCGCTGTATCTGCTGACGGCTATCCGGGTGCTGGCGTCGCGCCGTTTTTTCAGCCGCGCCCGGGATCGCCACTCGATCTTGCGCTGGGCATGGCTGGCGACGGCATTTTCCTGCATGTCAGGCCTTCTGTGGGGTGTGCTTGGCTGGGTCGGATTCATGCCCGAGGCGCCGATCGTGCTGTCCTTCACGGTCATCGTCCTGACTGGTCTCGTCTGCGGCACCGTGCCGTCTCTGTCGGCCTTTCCGCCGGCGCTGGTTGGTTCCATCCTGGCAACGGTGGTGCCGGTCGCCCTGCGCTGCCTGACCACCCAAAGCGATATTTCCGGCGCCTTCCTGTTCCTGCTCGCGTCGCTGGTGGCGATCAATTTCTACTACTGCCGTATCACCTACCGCATGCTGCGCGAAACCGTCAGCCTGCGACTGGAGAACGAAACGCTGGTCGAGCATCTGCAAGAGGAACGTGACAGGGCGCAGACCGCCGACCGTGCCAAGACGCGTTTTCTGGCGGCGGCGAGTCACGATCTGCGCCAACCGATCCATGCCCTGAGCCTGCTGGTCTCGACGCTTGCCGTTTTGGGGCAGCGCGGCGACGTACCCTCCGGCGAGGCGCGCGACCTGGCCAGCCGGGCGAAATCGGTTGTCAGCAACTTCAGTGGGCTGCTCAACGCTTTGCTCGATATCTCCCGGCTCGATGCGGGCATCGTCACGGTCGCGAGCGAGGCGGTGCCGCTGCGCGACCTCTTTGGTGATCTTCGCAATGAATTCGCCGCCGAGGCGAAACAGCGCGGACTTACGTGGCGCGTGGTCGACAGCGGCCTCTGCGTCGACAGCGACCCGATGATGCTGAAGCGCATTCTCAACAACCTGGTGTCGAATGCCTTTCGCTACACCAAGCAAGGTGGTGTCCTGTTGGGCTGTCGCCGGCGCGGCGCATGTGTGGAGATACAGGTCCTCGACAGCGGCCCCGGCATCCCCGCCGATCAGCAGGGGATGGTCTTCGAGGAGTTCGTGCAGTTGCAGAACCCGGCGCGGGACCGCACGCAAGGCCTGGGACTCGGGCTCGCCATCGTTCGCCGCACCGCCGACCTGTTGGGGCACCCGCTGAAATTGGCTTCGACGTCCGGACGCGGTTCCCTGTTTTCCATCACCGTCGCGAAGGCCGGCGCGGTGCAAGCTCGCTTAGAGGTCGACACGACATCGCCGGCCAGCAGTGCCGCCGGCATCATGGTGGTCGAGGATGAGGGCGACGTTCTCGATGCCATGGTGCGCTTGCTCAACCTGGAGGGACATCGTGTCTATCCCGGCCGCTCCGCCGCAGAGGCACGGAAGGCCCATGCGGCGGCGCTGGCTGCCGGCGATGCGCCGGTCGACCTGATCATCGCAGACTACCGTCTCGAGAATGACACCACCGGCACCGACGCGATCCGTGCGCTTCACGCCCATATCGGCCGCGTTGTCCCGACCATCATCATCACCGGCGATACCTCGCCTTCGCGCCTCAAGGAGATCAGCGCCAGCGGCAGCCGCATCCTGCACAAGCCGATCGCCGACGAGGAATTGCGCGAAACCATTGCTGCGGCCTGCTTTGCTGGCAAGGCGACAAGTGGGGACACACGTTAAACGAAAATGCGCGCTGGACGGCACCACGGTTCGGCGCGCCGGCAAGCCGCGATGCAGCACGCT
>NZ_RZPH01001071.1:0-1966 GCF_004022825.1 Mesorhizobium sp. M7A.F.Ca.CA.004.04.2.1 | reverse complement strand
CTACAACCAATATCGCCAGCTCGTTTGGGCTTGCCGCGATATCGCTACCGGCCAGTTCGTCGACTACAGCAATTGCTTCGGCAAAGCGCAGACAGATTGGCGCTGGCCCGCCAAGTACGCCTACTGAAACACACCAGCAGTCACGAGATTGGATGGCGGAATAGACTACTACATCTACGAGAACTGGACCCACGATCATGGCCGGATCCATCGAGCTGATTGCGGGTTTTGCAACGAGGGTTAAGGCACGCAAGGCTGGAACCGGAGATAGGAACGGCCGCTGGCACGGACCACTTGATCGGGAGGCGGCGTTCGCAAAAGCTGCCCAACTCGATCGCGCCGATATGCGCGCGTCCTCAATATGTGATCCCTAGACGGTCACTTGGACGGGGACCAACACTAATTCCATAGCGGCAAATCGGTCCAGTTCGCGGGGAAGCCCGCGTGACCGATCTTGATATTTGGCGCCACAGGGAATGCCGCCATATGTTCTCTCAGGCGATCCGCCCAGTTGGTCCGCGGGTTAATACGTTTGAGTAGCACCCTCATTATTGCCAATGCCGCATAAGGCCTGCGATTAGCTCCAGCCATCTGCAGCAAATGGTCCAGCTCGCGCATGCAGGATCGAATGCGGCGCATAGACCGCACCGTCGAGACGCATCTGACCGCTGTTTGGCGCAATCACACCGCTGAGAATCTTGACCAGCGTGGATTTGCCGGCGCCGTTTTCGCCGAGCACCGCATGGACTGGCGGCGACACACTCAACAGACTTCCTCAAAAACGCTCTCTTCCATCCCAAAATATGCAGTGAGAACGTTCTCTTTTTTCTCGAAATGCGCTGTGATCAACAGATCATCGACGCTTGAATTGCGGAGCCACATATCTTCGGATTTTCATACCGGGCTGCTGTTTTCAACGGCGGTTCAATGAGACCGCAATGATGATGATGGCTCCTTTGATGACCTCTTGGATGCTGGTCGATAGACCGAGCACGAGAAGACCAAACCCGAGAATGCCTATGAAGATTGCGCCGACGACGGAACCGACGATTGATCCATAACCGCCAAAGAGACTTGTCCCGCCTATGATCACGGCCGCGATCACATCCAGTTCGAGACCCGCTCCCAGGCTGGGATTGCCGGCCGTGGAGCGGGCTGCGAGCATCAGGCCAGCAAGGGATGCGGTCATGCCGGATAGTACAAAGGCGAAAATCTTGACGCCGTCCGTGCGCACACCGGAAAAGCGCGCGGCAACAGCATTTCCACCGGTCGCATAGACACGTCTGCCGTAGGGCATCTGATGCAGCAGGTAGTAGCCGACAGCCGTAAGGACGATCGTCCACCAGATCGGTGCCTGTATGCCCAGAAAACTGCCGTTCCAGAACAGATTCGAAAAATCATCGTCGACGATCGACACTGGCCGGGTGCCGGTGATGGTCAGCGCCAGTCCGGAGAAGATAGACAACATGCCAAGCGTCACAAGAAACGATGGAATGCGCAGTTTTGTAACCAGCACGCCCGACACCGCGCCGATCGCGGCTCCGGCGCCCAACACCAGAAGGGCGGCGACATAGGTCGGCACACTTTGATCGAGCAGCAACGCTCCGATCATACCTGAAAAGCTGGCAACCGAACCGACCGACAGGTCGATTTCACCGCAGATGATAACGTACGTCATGCCGATCGCCATCACGGAGACGATGGCTGTGATACGCAGAACGGCGCTTGCGGTTGAGACCGACGCGAAGTGGGGGGCGAACAAGACGAAATAGAGGGTGATCGCCAGGAAGATCACATAGGTGATGTGATCGCGGAAAAAATTCATCGCACTTGCGCTCATCGGCATCGAGGATGGTTTCATGCTGCAACTCCTTGGGCGCGTACTGTGGTCTGTCTGGCGACCTCGGCCTGCAGCAACGCGCGAAGCCCAGTCTCGTCGTGCGCGCTGCCCATGCTGCGCGTTATC
>NZ_RZPH01000106.1:0-9925 GCF_004022825.1 Mesorhizobium sp. M7A.F.Ca.CA.004.04.2.1 | reverse complement strand
TCGAAGACAGCTTGCGTGGCGTTGGCCGAGGCGCAGCTCGCCAACGCCGCCGCCAGCGAGGAACGGCAGCGCCAGTTGCTCGCCTCGGCCAACGCCACGCAAGCTGTCTTCGATGCCGCGCAGCAGGCGCGCAAAGCCGCGGAGGCAGGTGTCGAGCGGGCCAAGGCTTCGCTTGCCAAATCGCAGGAACAGCTCGGCTATGCCAGGCTGTTCTCTGATTTCGACGGTGTCGTCACCGCGGTCGGCGCCGAAGTTGGCCAGACGGTCTCGCCCGGCCAGACCGTCGTCACCGTGGCGCGTTCGGACCTGCGCGAGGCGGTGGTCGACATTCCCGATCAATTGACCGGTGATCTTGAGGCCGGCACGCCCTTCCAGGTGATCCTGCAGTCGCTGCCTACGATCCAGACCGGGGCCAAGCTGCGCGAGATCGCACCGCAATCCGAGGGCTCGACCCGCACGCGGCGCGTCAAGCTGACGCTCACGGATCCGCCACAGGCCTTCCGGCTCGGCTCGACGGTGACGGCGACCCGCGTGACCAAGGTGGCACCGACGATCGAATTGCCCATGTCGGCGCTGTTCGAAAAGAACGGTTCCGCGAAAGTATGGATCGTCGACCCGCAGACATCCAGCGTGAACGCACACGACATAAAGGTCGCGTCGAAGAATGGCGGCACCTTCACGGTGGCCGAGGGGCTGGAGGCCGGCATGCGTGTTGTCACGGCGGGCGTCCACAGCCTGAGCGAAGGCCAGAAGGTGACAGTGCCCGAGGGAGGGGCCTCATGAAAGGCTTCAATCTCTCCGACTGGGCGCTCAACCACCGCTCCATGGTCTGGTATTTCATGCTTGTCTTCGTCGTGGCTGGCGTGTTCTCCTACCTCAATCTCGGCCGTGAAGAAGACCCCAATTTCACCATCAAGACGATGATCATCCAGGCCAACTGGCCGGGCGCCTCGGTCAGGGAAACCGTGCAGCAGGTGACCGACCGTATCGAGAAGAAACTCGAGGAACTCGACAGCCTCGACTACACCAAGTCCGTCACCACGGCCGGCCAGACCGTCATCTTCGTCAACCTGAAGGACACCACCAAAGCACGCGATGTCGTGCCGAACTGGATTCAGGTGCGCAACATGGTCAACGACATCGCGGCGCAGTTTCCGCAGGGGGTGCAGGGACCCTTCTTCAACGACAGCTTCGGCGACGTCTATGGCAACATCTACGCCTTCACATCGGACGGGCTGACGCCGCGCCAGTTGCGCGACTATGTCGAGGACGCCAGAACAAAAATCCTGACCGTGCCCAACGCCGGCAAGGTCGACCTCGTCGGCGCCCAGGACGAGGCGATCTATCTCGAATTCTCGACCCGCCAGATCGCCGCCCTCGGCCTCAACCAGCAAGCGATCGTGGCGAGCCTGCAGGCGCAGAACGCGATCACGCCGTCCGGCGTCATCCAGTCCGGGCCGGAGCGCATCAGCGTGCGGGTCGGCGGGCAGTTCACCTCCGAGGACAGCCTGCGCGCCATCAATCTGCGGGTCGATGACCGTTTCTTCCGCCTCAGCGACGTGGCGACGATCACGCGCGGCTATGTCGATCCGCCTACGGCGCTATTCCGCTTCAACGGCCAGGACGCCATCGGGCTCGCCATCGGCATGAAACCCAACGCCAACCTGCTCGAGTTCGGCGAGGCGCTGCACAAGGAGATGGACAAGGTGCTGGCCGACCTGCCGGTCGGTGTCGGCGTGCATCTGGTGGCCGACCAGCCGGTCATCGTCGAGGAGGCCGTCTCGGGCTTTACGCGCGCGCTGTTCGAGGCGGTCGCCATCGTGCTCGCCGTGTCGTTCATCAGCCTCGGCATGCGCGCCGGCTTCGTCGTGGCGCTGTCGATCCCGCTGGTGCTGGCCATCACCTTCACGGTCATGGCCTATCTCGGCATTTCGCTGCAGCGTATTTCCCTGGGGGCGCTGATCATCTCGCTCGGGCTTCTGGTCGACGACGCGATGATCGCGGTCGAGATGATGGTGGCGCGGCTGGAGGTCGGCGACAATCTGCGCAAGGCGGCGACCTATGTCTACACATCGACCGCCTTTCCGATGCTGACCGGTACGCTGGTGACGGTCGCCGGCTTCATCCCGATCGGCCTCAACAACAGCGCCGCCGGCGAATATACCTTCACCCTGTTCGTGGTCATCGCCGTTTCGCTGCTGGTGTCATGGGTCGTGGCGGTGCTGTTTGCGCCACTGCTCGGCGTCACCATCCTGCCGGCGACGGTGAAAACCAAGCATCACGACCAGCCTGGCCGCTTCACCTCGCTTTTCCGGCGCGTGCTTGTCGGCTCGGTGCGCCATCACTGGCTGACCATCATCGTCACAGTGCTTTTGTTTGCCGGCTCGATCGCCGGCTTCGGGCTGGTGCAGCAGCAGTTCTTTCCGCCATCGGACCGGCCGGAGCTGATCGTCGACTGGAACCTGCCGCAGAATGCCTCGATCGCCGATACGCGCGACCAGATGGAGCGGTTCGAGCAGCGGGCGCTGGTCGGCAATCCCGACATCGACCATTTTTCGTCCTATATCGGCCAGGGCGCGGTGCGTTTCGTGCTCGCCTATGACGTGCAGCCGGCCAACCCCTATTTCGGCCAGACCGTCATCGTCACCAAAAGCATCGCGGCCCGCAACCGGGTCAAGCCGGCGCTTGAAAAACTGCTGCGCGAGGAGTTCGTCGGCACCGACGCCTTCGTCAAGCCGCTCGAACTCGGACCGCCGGTCGGCCGCCCGGTGCAATATCGCGTCGGCGGTCCCGACATCCAGACGGTGCGCGAACTGGCGCAGCAATTCGCCGGTGTCATCTCCGCCAATCCAAAGCTAGCAGCGCCGACCTTCGACTGGAACGAGCCGCAGCGTGTGCTGAGGGTCGACGTGCTGCAGGACAAGGCACGCCAGCTCGGTATCACCTCCTCCGACATCGCCAGCGCGCTGAACAGTACGGTCGGCGGCGCCACCATCACGCAGGTGCGCGACGCCACCTATCTGATCAATGTCGTGGCGCGCTCGCGTGGGTCCGAACGCGGCTCGATCGAAACCTTGCAGAACATGCAGCTGCCGACCAGTACCGGCGAGGCGATCCCGCTCGCGGCCGTCGCCAACTTCCGCTACGATCTGGAGCAGCCAACGGTGTGGCGACGCGACCGCATCCCGACCATCACCGTGCGCGCCGGACTGGTCGGCGACGTGCTGCCGGCCACCGTCGTCAACGAGTTGAAGCCGTCGGTCGATGCCTTCACCGCCAAGCTGCCGCCGGGTTATTCGATCGCCACCGCCGGCTCGGTCGAGGAGAGTGCCAAAAGCCAGGGACCAATCGCCGCCGTCGTGCCGTTGATGCTGTTCGTCATGGCGACGATCCTGATGGTGCAGTTGCAGAGTTTCCAGCGCCTGTTCCTGGTGGTGGCCGTGGCGCCGCTCGGCCTGATCGGCGTGGTGGCGGCCCTGGTGCCGAGCGGAGCACCGCTCGGCTTCGTCGCCATCCTCGGCGTGCTGGCGCTGATCGGCATCCTGATCCGCAACTCGGTCATCCTGATCGTGCAGATCGAGGATCTCGTCCGGGACGGCAAGGACCGCTGGGCCGCTGTCATCGAAGCGACGGAACACAGGATGCGCCCGATCGCGCTGACGGCGGCCGCCGCCAGCCTGGCGCTGATCCCGATCGCACGTGAAGTGTTCTGGGGCCCGATGGCCTATGCCATGATGGGCGGCATCATTGCCGGCACGGCGATTACGTTGCTGTTCCTGCCGGCGCTTTATGTGACGTGGTTCAGGATCAAGGAGCCTGAAGCCCAGGAAGAGCCACCTGTGGAGAGCGGCGAACCGGTGCAAGCTCAGACTTAAGGCTTTGCCGGGTCATTCGTTGTCGTTAGAGGGTACGGGACGTGACTTTGCACGCCGCCATGGCGATGATTTCGAGGCGCGCCAAGCATGCCAACCTTTAGGCAAATCGGCCAACTCCAGGATAGTTTGATCCCACCTCACCACCTCTTGCAGGCCGACGAGCATTATGTCGCCGTCATCCACAGGTCCGGGTTCGCTGTTGTGGAATTGCCAAGTGCCACCTTCGTCGTTGTAGCTGTCGTCGTCGTCATCTTCATGCACAACGTATGCGATCCAGTCGCCACGTTTAAATATGCTCTTGTCCGAATACACTGCGAGATTGGGCGGATCCGCAAACTTCCATTCCTCCATAGGAATTCCCCGAGATGGTTGTTCGACGCAAAACGAGAAAACGAATTCAGGCGGTTCTCACAAACCCATCGCTGGCCCGCAACAGATTGCGCGTATAATCCTTGGTTACGCGGCGTTCGACAAGGTCTGCCGCCGCCAGATTCTCCACCGCCTCGCCGCTTTGCATCACCATCAGCCGCTCGCACATATGGGTGATGATGGCGAGGTCGTGGCTGACCATCAGGAAGGTCAGCTTGCGCCGCCTGCGTACCTCTTCCAACAGGTTGAGCACTTCCGCCTGCACCGAGGCATCGAGCGCCGAGGTCGGCTCGTCGAGCAGCAAGATCGACGGTTCGAGAATCAGCGCACGGGCGATCGCCACGCGCTGGCGCTGGCCGCCGGAGAGCTGGTGCGAATAGCGGAACCGAAAACCGTTGCCGAGGCCGACCTCGTCGAGCGCCCGCTGGATGCGCTTTTCGCCGTCGGCAAAGCCATGGATGGCAAGCGGTTCCTGCAGCAGCCGGTCGACGGTCTGGCGCGGGTGCAGCGAGCCGTACGGATCCTGGAAGACCATCTGGACTTCGCGGTAGAAGGCCTTGTCGCGGCGTGTCCCAAGCGTCTTGCCGTTGACGACGATGCTGCCCGATGCGACCGGCGCAAGGCCGGCGATGGCCCGCAGCAGCGTCGATTTGCCGGAGCCGGATTCACCGACCAGGCCGAAGGATTCGCCCGGCTGCACGTCGAGGCTGACACCCTTCAGCGCGCGAAAACGGTCGAAGATCACTTCCAGCCTGTCGACGGCAATCGCGGAAGTCATGCCGCCCACTCCGGCTTGCGGTCGAGCACCGGCAGCGGGTGGCGGTCGGCGCCGATCTTGGGCATGCAATTGAGCAAGCCGCGCGTGTAGGGATGCTGGGCATGGCCGAGTTCGGACGCCTTGAGCTGCTCGACCACCTTGCCGGCATACATGACGATGACGCGGTCGCAGAAGGATGAGACCAGGCGCAGATCGTGCGAGATGAAGATCAGCCCCATGCCGCGTTCGCTGACCAGCTTGTCGAGGATGCCTAGCACATCGAGCTGCACGGTTACGTCGAGCTCCGAAGTCGGTTCGTCGGCGATCATCATTTCCGGTCCTGCGATCAGCATCATGGCGATCATGGCGCGCTGGCCCATGCCGCCCGAAACTTCATGCGGATGCAGGTTGAAGACGCGAGAGGGATCACGGATCTGCACCGCCTCCAGCATGGCCAATGCGCGGTCGCGCGCCTCGGCCTTGCCGACCTTTTCATGGGTGCGCAGCGTCTCGACGATCTGGCGGCCGATGCTCATGACAGGGTCGAGCGAATATTTCGGGTCCTGCAGGATCATGGCGATGCGCTTGCCGCGCAGCTTCCGGCGTTCGCGTGGCGAGACGCTGAGCAGGTCGATGCCGTCGAAGGCGAGCTTGTTGGCCGATATCCGCGCCTGCGGCGGCGTCAGCCCCATAATGGCGCGGCCGGTCTGCGATTTGCCGGAGCCGGATTCGCCGACGATGCCGAGCCGTTCGCGACCGAGCGAAAAGGAGACGCCGCGCACCGCCTCGATCAGCCCGGTGCGGGTCGGGAAAGTGACGCGCAGGTCGTCGACGTCGAGAAGCGTCTTCGTTTCCCTGCTCATTGGTCACCACTGCGAGGGTCGAGCGCGTCGCGCAGGCCGTCGCCGAGCAGATTGAAGCCGAGGCTGACAATGAGGATGGCGAAGCCCGGCGCACCAGCCACCCACCATTGGTCGAGCACGAAGCGGCGACCGGACGCGATCATCGTGCCCCATTCGGGCAGCGGCGGCTGCGCGCCGAGGCCGAGGAAACCGAGCCCGGCGGCGGTCAGGATGATGCCGGCCATGTCGAGCGTCACCCTGACGATCAGGGACGAAATGCAAAGCGGCATGATATGGCGCAGCACGATGCGGAAGGGCGAGGCGCCCATCAGCTGCACCGCCTTGATGTAATCGGAATTGCGCACCGTCAGCGTCTCGGCGCGCGCGATACGGGCGTAGGGCGGCCATGAGGTGATGGCGATGGCCAGCACCGCATTCTCAATGCCGGGGCCCAGTGCTGCGACAAAGGCCAGCGCCAGGATCAGCTTGGGAAAGGCGAGGAAGATGTCGGTGATGCGCATCAGGATGGCATCGGTCCAGCCGCCGGCATAGCCGGCCACCGTGCCGACCAAGAGGCCGATCGGTGCCGCGATGATGGCCACCAGGATGACCACATAGAGCGTCCAGCGCGAGCCGTAGAGGATGCGCGACAGGATATCGCGGCCGAGATCGTCGGTGCCGAACCAATGCTCGGCGCTCGGCGCCAGCAGGCGCGCGTTCTTCAGGTCGCCGAACGTCGGAGAATAGGGCGCCAGCACGCCGGCAAGGGCGGCGACGGCCAGCAAGGCAATGATGATGAGCAGGCCGAGAAAGGCCAGCCGGTTGGCGGAAAAGCGCCGCCACGCCACATAGGCGCGGCCGAGCCTTGCCTGCATGCGCGAGGCCGGCCGCTCGCTGAGCAGCCAGTCGCGACGACTCTGGATGGTGTCGGCGCTCATTGAACCTTCGTCCTCGGATCGAGCACCCGATACAGCAGGTCGGAGAGCAGATTGATGGCGATGAACACCGAGCCAATGACGATGGTGCCGCCGAGCACCGCATTCATGTCGGCGTTCTGCAGCGAATTGGTGATGTAAAGGCCGATGCCCGGCCACGAGAACACGGTTTCGGTGAGCACCGAGCCTTCGAGCAGCCCGGCATAGGAGAGCGCGATCACCGTCACCATCGGCACCGCCGCATTGCGCAGCGCGTGGCCCCAGATGATGCGGGTTTCCGACAGGCCCTTGGCGCGCGCCGCGACGATGTATTCCTGGGACAGTTCGTTGAGCATGAACGAGCGCGTCATGCGGCTGATATAGGCGAGCGAGAAGTAGCCGAGCAGCGATGCCGGCAGGATGATGTGGCGGAAGGCGTCGTAAAACACGTCCCACTGCCCCTGCATCGCGGAGTCGAGGAGATAGAAGCCGGTGATCGGCGTAAAAGTGTACTCGTAGACGACGTCGAGCCGCGCCGGGAAGGCAACCCATTGCAGCTTGGCATAGAACAGCACCAGCGCCCGCAGGCCGAGCCAGAAGATCGGCACGGAATAGCCGATCAGGCCGATGATGCGCACGATCTGGTCGATGAGACTGCCGCGCTTGACCGCCGCCAGCACGCCGAGCGGCACGCCGAACAGCGCCCCGATCAGCGTTCCCAGCGTCGCCAGTTCGGTGGTGGCCGGCAGCGCCCGGCGAATGTCGGTCATGACCGGATTGGTGGTCAGCACGGAGACGCCGAAATTACCGTTCAGGGCATTTTTCACATAGATGTAGAACTGCTCGATCAACGGCAGATCGAGGCCCATCTCGCGGCGCGTGCGCTCGACGACATTGGCCGGCGCCCGGTCGCCGAGCACCGCCAGCACCGGGTCGATCGGAATGACGCGGCCGATGAAGAAGGTGACCGCGAGCAGACCAAGATAGGTCGTGATCGCAATGACCAGGAAACGGCCAAAGGATGATGCAATAGCGACAGCGCGGGCGCTGCCGCGCCCCGCCGCCATTTCTTTTTCAACCGCGCTCATGCGGCGTGTCCGCGAGCATTATTCCTTGGACACCGGTCCGACGAAATTGCTGTCGAAGCTCGGGCCGAGCGCAAAGCCCTTGAGGTTCTTGCGCAGGCCGGCCACTTCCAGCTGCTGGTGGATGACGACGAAGGGGCTGGTGTCCAGGATCTTCTTCTGCAGATCCTTGTACATGTCAGCGCGTTTACCGGCGTCCTTCTCGAGCAGTGCTGCTTCCGTCTCCTTGGTCAGGTCCGGAATGTCCCAGGCGTTGCGCCAGGCCAGCGTCTTGGACTTGCCCGCATCCGAATTGTCCGGGTTCGAGGCAAAGGTCTGGGCGTTGGAATTCGGGTCGAAATAATCCTGGCCCCACTGGCCGATATAGATGTCGTGGTTGCGGGCGCGATATTTGGTCAGCGTCTGCTTGCCGTCGCCCGGGATGATCTCGAGCTTGATGCCGGCCTGGCCAAGCGTCTGCTGGATCGATTCCGCCATGCCGGTCGTCGGCTGGCCGGTGCGTACGTCCATGGTTACGCTGAAGCCGTCGGGCAGGCCGGCCTTGGCCAGCAATTCCTTGGCCTTGGCGACATCGAGCTTGAACGGATTCTCATCCAATTCGCCGAGCACACCCTTGGGCAGGAAGGTCTGGTGGATTTCGCCTATGCCCTTGAGGATGGTGGAACTCAAGGCATCATAGTCGACCAGATATTTGAAGGCCTGGCGGACCTCCGGCTTGGCAAGGTTCGGGTTCTTCTGGTTGAGGCTGATGTAGTAGACGGTGCCCTTCGGCGCGCTGGTGGTCGTGAGATCGGCGTTCTTGGCGATGGCGTCGAGATCGTTCGGCTCGAGATTGCGGGCAACGTCGATGTCGCCGGCTTCGAGCGCCAGGCGCTGGCCCGAGCTTTCCTTCATGTTGCGATAGATGACGCGGGCAAGCTTGGCCTTTTCGCCATGGTAATTGTCGTTGCGCTCGAGAACGACTGCCTCATTGGCGCGCCATTCGCGCAGCTTGAAGACGCCGGAGCCGGCATAGCCGGTCTTCAGCCAGGCATTGCCGAAATCATTGTCCCATTTGTAGTCGGCGCTCGGCGTGACCGCCGCGACATGTTCCTTGACCAGCTTGGCGTCGACCACCGAAGCGACCGTTGCCGACAGGCAGTTCAGGACGAAGCTCGGGGCATAAGCCTTGTCGACGGTGAACTGGAAAGTGGTCTCGTCGACCGCCTTGGCCTTCTCGGCGACGTTGTCGCCGCTGATGCCGAATTGGCCGATGATGAAGGCCGGGCTCTTGTCGAGCTTGACGGCGCGTTCGAACGACCAGGCGACGTCGGCCGCGGTGATCGGATTGCCGGAGGCGAATTTGAGGCCGGGCTTGAGCTTGAAGGTGTAGGTCAGCCCATCGTCGGAGACGGTCCAGCTTTCGGCGAGGTCGCCCTTGACCTTGGAGGTGTCGCTGAGGTCGAGACGGACCAGCAGATCATAGGTATTGCCGGTGACCTCGGCGGTCGACAACTCGAACGCCTCGCCCGGATCCATGGAGATGATGTCGTCGATCGCGAAACCTTCGACCAGCGTGTCGGCGGGCGTGACCGCACCGGCGGGCGCGCCGGCCAGAAGCAGTGCGGACATGGCTGCACCCGCAAGCAGGAAGCGAGAGCGTAGAGCAAACTTTTCCATCATCATCGTGATTGTTCCCTGTTTTGTTGTTTGTTGACCTGAGTTCCCGGCTCAGGGTTGTGGAATTTTTTTCGGGCCTGGAGAGGGGCCCACGGATCTCCTACCGTTGCGGTTTTTGTCCAGTTGGTCAACACCATATCCGGCAGCCTGGTGGCGGGCAACGAGCATTTGTGCGACGGCTCAATGGGCCAGAAAGGCCGGCGGGATGCCGACGCACAAGCCAGCCAATAGAGGCTGCCGATCGGGGAAAATCTGGCGAATGTCGCGGCTACTTCAGCGCCGCGACCAGGTCGGCGTCAGGGAAGCAGGTGGCGGCGCGGCCGTTCTTGGCTTGCCACGTGCCGATCGAACGGCGGGTCTTGAAGCCGGGCAGGCCATCGGCGCTGCCGACATCATAGCCCTTGGCTTCCAGCGACCGCTGCAG
>NZ_RZPH01001070.1:0-1966 GCF_004022825.1 Mesorhizobium sp. M7A.F.Ca.CA.004.04.2.1 | reverse complement strand
TCCATATACGGCGTCAGCACATCTTCGATCCATTTCATGAATGCGCGGACTCGGCGCGACAGATTGCTCCGATGTGCGACGACGAGGGATACGGCGAGCGCCCGTCGACGAAAATCGGGTATGATCTCGATAAGCGCTCCACTCTCCAAGTATTGGCCAATGCCCAAAAGTGGCGCCTGAATCACACCAAGGCCGGCGAGGGCGGCGGCTTCGTAGGTCTGCGCGCTGTTGACGTGCAGCGCACCTGGCAACTGAAGCGTCGCGTAGCTGTCGCCGTCCGGATATTCCCATCCATAGGGTCTCGCGCCTAGCACCGTCGAAAAGTGAATTGTCCTATGTTCCTGACGCTGGAGATCTTCCAGCGACCGAGGGACGCCATGGCGCGCCAGATAGGCGGGGCTGGCAGCGTTGGCCATGCGCAACAGGCCCAACGGGCGGGCAATCAGCGTCTCGTCGCGAATGGGTCCAAGCCGCAATACACAATCGAACCCCTCTTGAACCAGATCGACTTGCCGATCCGTACTCGACACCTCCAGCTCCAATTGGGGGTGCGCCGCCATGAAATCCGGCAAGGCCGGCACGATCGTTGTGCGCGCCACTTCGGTCGGAAGGTCGACTCTCAAACGCCCGCGAAGTGCCACGCGATCGCCTGCGAACATCGAGTGCAGATCATCGACTTCAGCGAGCAGATCGCGGGCACGGGCATGAAATGCGCGTCCGTCTTCCGTCAACCGCACGCTGCGCGTCGTCCGGTGCAGGAGCCTGACACCGAGATCTTCTTCCAGCTTCCGGACCGCCGTTGAGGCTCTCCCCTTTTGGATGCCCAGGCTGTCGGCTGCGCGGGTGAAGCTCCCCATTTCCGCTACCGTTATGAAAATGAGGATGGGTTCGAGATTTTGCATTTTCGTTTCCCGGTATTGTTTTCCAAAAAGAGAACAGTCGGTTCATTTCCTCGGTGTTTATCACACCTGAGAGGCACAGTAAGCTTCGAATATGGGATCTCCCCATCGGAGAATGACAAGTGTCCGAAACTGTGAACCCGCATCAGACACCTGAAACTATGACCTTGCATCGCGCCCTGTGGGCCGGCCGGATAATGAGCGCGTTTGTCGTTATCGCTTTGATGACAGACGGCACTGTTCAGCTTTTCGCGCCGGCACGGGTCGCGAGCATGTTGCAGGAAACCGGGTTCGCGATGGATCTGACGCGCGTCGTGGGTCCGATCATCCTCGCCTGCGCCATCCTCTACGCCATCCCGGTCACCGCCGTCCTCGGCGCGATCCTGGTGACGGGCTTTTTGGGAGGTGCCATCTGCGCCCATCTCCGCATCGGTGAGTTGGGATCGCCGCCGGAAATCATTTCCCTGCTTCTGGGCGCGATGACCTGGGGCGGCCTCTATCTGCGCGATCCCCGTATCCGGGCCATTCTGCCGCTCATCCATTGAACCAACAGGGGCAGTTCTGTCCCTCAACATCAGGAGAAAACACATGTTCTTAGTAATGGGAATCACGGGAAACGTGGGCGGCGCGACGGCAAGGCATTTGCTAGCGCAAGGCAAAAAGGTGCGCGCGCTGGTCCGCGACCGCGAGAAAGCGTTGAGCTGGGCGAACCGGGGCGTGGAGCTGGTTGACGGCGATTGGAATGATTCGGCAGCCATCGAGCGGGCGCTCGAAGGCGTCGAAGGCGCGTTCGTCATGCTGCCTCCTGTCTGGGCGCCTTCGCCCGATTACAAGGAAGCAAAGGCCGTGATTGCAAGCTATGTCGAGGCGCTCACCAAGGCAGCGCCGCCGCGAGTGGTTGCGCTTTCGTCGATGGGCGCGAACAGAACCAGCGGGCACGGGGTGATCGCGGCCTTGTCCCTTCTGGAGCAAGGTTTTCGCGACCTGACATCGCCAGTTGCTTTTGTGCGCGCAGGCGGATTCTTCGAGAATTTTCTTTTCGGGTTGCAGGTCGCGCAGGGCGGAAC
>NZ_RZPH01001069.1:0-1969 GCF_004022825.1 Mesorhizobium sp. M7A.F.Ca.CA.004.04.2.1 | reverse complement strand
TAGCCGTATTGAGCGTTGTCCCAATCCGGCAGGATCGAGATTTCCAGACGGTCGTGGTGATCGTGGAAATGCCAGACGAGCGGTTGGCCGATGTAACGCTCCCAAACGTCGAGCGTGAAGCGCACGCATCCGAACGCGTGCGCTGCTTCGAAGCCGGGCGTCGAGGGCTGATAGTGATCGAAGTTGCCTTCCTCGTCGGGAATGGCCGGATCGAGGATAGCTCGCGTCCAGGGCGGCAGGGAGATGAAGGGCGTGCCCAACGGACCGTGGTTGACGCCATAGGGCCGCATCTTGTCGGCCGGCTCGACGACATACATACGATCGTCGGATGGGCCAGGTCCGACACTGCCTCGCGGGGAAGAAACCGTAATGATCTCGGGACTTGACGTAGGGTCTTCGAACGGAGGCTGAACGAACAACCTGAACCGGGTACCCATTCCCCACCTCTCGGTTATATTAGTTACGTAACATAATATCCGCGGGATGGCGAGGGCGTTGGTTTTTCGGGTAAATCTTCCTGAAGGCCGATTCTTGATTATCGGCGACAATTTGACTCAAGAACAATGCGTATCGCTACTGCAGCAGCTGGAGCAACTTCTGGTAGCGAGGATGACTGCGAACAGAGGCGAAATCGGAATCGTTCTTGAACCAGAGTCTCATCTCGGCGCCAGCCTGCGGCAGCCACGCTTCCAAAAGGTCGATCGAACGTTCGAACTCCCCCAGCAACGCATAGGTACAAGCTGCGTTGTATTGGACGTTGATATCGTTAGGGTCGATCGCCAGAGACCGGTCAAGCCACTTGGCCGCCCTATCGCGTTCACCAAGGAAGGCCAGCACGATAGCCCCTAGGCAGGCACAATTGGCGTTCTCGGGATGCAAACGGAGTTCCTCTTCAGCTCTCTCCAATGCGATTCGTGCATAAAGCTCCGCATCGTTCTGTTGGCCGAGAGTCCGAAAGACGTTCACCAGCATGACCGGTGCGCCGTAGTCGGACGGTTTGATTTCCATCGCGCGCATGAAGTACGTGGCGGCGAACTCGAACTGGCCGCCGGTTACGCAAAACTCGGCATAGTAACGATTGGCCTCGTGGCAATTGGCGTCGAGCGTAAGAGCCTGTTCGAACGCCGCCGCGGCCTCGGAACGGCGATCGGCGAGGGACAGGGCAAAGCCCCTGGCTGAATGCGCTTCGGCCAAATTCGCGTCCAGGGCCAGGGCCTTGTCCGCGGTCGCGAGAATGTCGTCCACATGGATCGGTGAGCCGTAGTTCGACTGAAGGCGTACGTCGCAGACCGCCAGACCTGCATAGGCACGGGCATATCCCGGATCGAGCTCAATGGCCCTGATATAGCTTTGTCTGGCCATCAGGTGGTTGGCTCTGGTCGCGATGTGGCTGTAATCGCGCCCTCGAAGGTAATGCGTATAGGCTTCCACATTGTCCGTCGGCGCCTGCTCGATAGCTTTCCTCTCCTCAGGCAGGAGCTTGACCCTGAGCTGCGCCACGACCGCTTTGGCGATTTCGTCCTGCACGGCGAAGATGTCGGTGAGGTCGCGGTCGTAGCGGGCAGCCCAAACGTGTCCGTCCGTGGCGCCCTCGATCAACTCGGCATTGATCCTGACCCGGTTTCCCGCCTTGCGGACGCTGCCCTCGACAATGTAGCCGACGCCAAGCTCCCTGGCGATGCGTTCCATCTTGTCGGTCCTGCCCTTGAACGCGAAGACTGTATTGCGGCTGAGCACGAACAGGCCGGAGACGTTCGAGAGGTCGGTTATGATGTCTTCAGTGATGCCATCGCTGAAATACTGCTGGTCGGGATCAGCGCTAAGATTGGCGAATGGCAGGATCGCCACCGACGGCTTGTCGGACCGCACCAGCGTCTGGACGGTTCTGGCCGCAACATGCGTCTCGACATAAGACACGCCCTGGTCCCAGTTGGCGAAGTAGACATGCACCTGCTGGGCAATGTTCTTG
>NZ_RZPH01001068.1:0-1976 GCF_004022825.1 Mesorhizobium sp. M7A.F.Ca.CA.004.04.2.1 | reverse complement strand
GCCGACCAACGATCTCGATATGGAGACGCTGGAACTGCTGCAGGAACTGGTCGCTGGCTTTGCCGGCACCGTCATCCTGGTCAGCCACGACCGCGATTTCCTCGACCGCACCGTGACCAGCCTGATCGCACCGGATGGTGACGGCCACTGGATCGAATATGCCGGCGGCTACTCCGACATGCTGGCGCAGCGCGGCGGCACCAGGCTGGACGACCGCAAGGCGCGCGCGAAGGCCGAAAACGGCGAAGCGCCAGTGACGGCCAAGAGTGAAGCGGCCGCGCCAAAGGGGCCAGCGAAGAAACTGTCGTTCAAGCAGAAATTCGCGCTGGAATCGCTGCCCAAGAAAATCGAGGCTGTGACGGCTTCGATCTCAAGGCTGGAGAACAACATCGCCGATCCGGCCTATTACGAGCGCGACCCGGCCTCGTTCCAAAAGACGATCGCCGCCCTCGACAAGGAGCGCGCTACGCTGGCGGCGCTCGAGGAAGAATGGCTGGAGCTGGAGATGTTGCGCGAGGAAATGGAAGGGTGAAGGATTGCGTGGGGGCTTTTATGCGCCTAGATTATGCGCATAAAAGGAGGCCATCTTTATGCTTCAATCGACGTCAAAACCTCAGCGACAATCTGTGAATACGTCCATCGACTCTCGGTTGATCAGCGATGCGAAAGCTTTGGGCATCAATATCTCACGCGCCGCCGAAGAGGGCATTGCAAAAGCAATCTCGGCAGAAAAAACGCGCCGATGGCAGGAAGAAAATAAGGAAGCCATCGACAGCTCCAATGAGTATGTCAGACGCAACGGACTGCCACTGGCCAAACACCGGCCGTTCTGATGGCGCGTTATGATTTCTATAGGAATGCCGCGGGCGGCGGTTATCTTCTCGACGTGCAATCAGACCTTCTTGAAGGACTAAGCACCAGGATCATCATTCCGCTGATGCCGCCCAAGATAGCCCCGGTTCCTGGTCGCCGATTAAACCCGACCTTCACCATAAACGGCAAAGATCATGTGATGGTCACCCAGTTTATGTCAGCCTTCTCTGCCTCGGAATTGCCGGATCCAGAGGGAAGCCTTTCCAGGCACCACGACGACATCGTCGCCGCGCTCGACATGCTGTTCCAAGGCTTCTGAACTGCTCCTTCTCAGCCAGCCGTCTTGGCCTGCCAGGCCTTGATCGCCTCGTCGAACACCTTCTCGCCGGGAATGCCCTTTTCCATGGTCAGCAGTGCCCGCCGTCCGGTCTTGTAGACGACCGGTACGTCGATCCAGTCCTGGCCGCGAAGCAGGGTCATGTTGGCGTCTTCGTCGGCCTTGGTATCGTTGAGCGCGACGAGGAAGAAGCCGTCGGCGATCTTCGCCGGAATGCCGATCAACGGGCTGCCGGCATCCTGTTCCGAACCCTTCATGGCGACGCGCAGGATGTTGTCGACACCGCCGCCCTCGAAACCGTCGGGCGTCAGGAAGATCATCTCGATGATATGGCTGGCCGGCAGTGTCTGATCGGTGTTGCGGCGGATGGTCATGCGCAACTGGATGTCCTTGCCGGGAATGGTGGCCTCGGCACGGATCGCCGGCTCCGGCGGCAGGTCGCCACCGGGCGATTCCTGCACCAGCGACCAGACGATATTGCCGGGCTCGGCGGAGCCCTGGGCGGTGCTGGTGCGCTCCTCGTAGAAGATCGCCTTCTGGCCGACAGGCAGAGCGGTTTCCGCAGGCGCAGCTGCCGGTGCGGGCGGCGTGCCGGCAGCATCGGGCGGCGCTGCCGGGGCAGCTCCGTTGGCAGGCGGCGTTGCGGGGGCGGCACCTGTAGCGGGGGGCGCTGCCGCGGCAGGTGTGCCTGCGGCCGGAGCGGAAATCGCCGGTGCGTTCGTCGCCGAGGGCGGCGTGGTCAGCGCGGCGACCGATTCGCCTTCGCCGATGCCGCTTTGGCCACCGGCCGGACCCGGGTCGACTTCACTGCCCTGCGGCGTCAGCC
>NZ_RZPH01001067.1:0-1978 GCF_004022825.1 Mesorhizobium sp. M7A.F.Ca.CA.004.04.2.1 | reverse complement strand
GCCGTGGGTTTGGTCGAAATGCGCTGAATGTCCTGCATCATGTCGAGGCCGAGAGCATAGGGGTTGATGCCTGAAAAACGCGGATCGTCGAACGCCGGCTGAAAGACCACGTTGGAATGATTGCGCAGGATTTCGAGCATGGCGCCTTCGCTGATCTGGCCGCGGTCGAACAGCATGTTCATCAGCGTATAGTGCACGAACGTGGCGCAGCCCTCGTTCATCACCTGTGTTTGCCGTTGCGGGTAAAAATATTGCGCGATGACCCGAACGATCCTGATGATCTCACGCTGCCAGGGCTCCAGGACCGGGCTGTTCTTTTCCAGGAAATAGAGCAGGTTTTCCTCAGGCAGGTTTAGCGATTTCTTCCGCTCCGGGTCCTGGCCCTTGTCGTTGGCCGCTTGCTGCGAAGGCGGCAGCGTACGCCACAAGTCGTTGTAGGAGCGCTCCTCGTATTCGAGACGCTCGCGAATTCCTTCGCGCTGCCGTTCCGAAGACAGCCTCGGCGGCCGGTGATAGCGAAACACGCCCTGATCCATCAGCGCGTGGGCGGAATCGAGCACAGCCTCGACGGCGGCGAGGCCGTGCCGCTCCTCGCAACGGACTATGTAGCCCTTGGCGAAGTCCAGGTAGCCGAGGATCGCACCTGCATCCGTCCATTGTTTGAACAATTGATTGTTCTTGAAGAAATGATTGTGCCCGAGCGCTGCATGGGCCGTCACCAAGGCCTGCAGGGCCATGGTGTTTTCCTCCATCAGATAGACGATGCAGGGATTGGAATTGATGACCAGTTCATAAGCAAGCCCTCGCCCGCCCTTGCGATAGAGCAGATCCTGGTGGAGGAAATGTTTGCCGAAAGACCAGTGACGGTACATCAATGGCATGCCAATGGACGAATAGGCGTCGAGCATCTGTTGCGAGGAGATGATCTCCATCTGAACGGGATAGGTGTCCAGATGAAGCTCTTCGACCGCAAGTGCCTCGATCGCGTCATAGGCCCGCGACAATGTTTTGAAATCCCAGTCGGACCCCGAAAAAAGCAGGCTGGATTTGCTGGCTTGTCTGACCATCGGGAACCCTCATGCCCGCTTGAGGGAGACCGGCTGCCTGCCGAAAAGCTGGCGAAAGACCGGGTAGATATCGGCGGGCGTAGCGATGCGGCTCATCTGGAAGTTCGGCCATTTCTGGTCGATGGCGTTATAGGCACGCCACAGCGATGTCCCGTTTTCGGTCGAGCCGAAAATATGGGCTTCACGCTCGTCGATGATCTCGACATAGGCAAAATACTGGCACAGCCGCATGAGCTCGCCGTTGAGAAGCGAAATGCATCGCTCTGAATCGCCGGCGAAATTGTCGCCGTCCGAGGCCTGGGCAGCATAGATATTCCAGTCGTGGGCCGGGTAGCGGCTCGCGATAATACGGTGCATTTCCTCCAGCGCGGTGGAAACGACAGTGCCGCCGCTTTGGGTGTTGTAGAAAAATGTCTCCTCGTCGACCTCCTGAGCCAGGTGCGTGTGGCGGATGAAGACAATCTCGATGCGGTCGTAGCGTCGTTTCAAGAACAGGTGCAGCAAGACGAAGAAGCGCTTGGCCAGATCCTTCTCGCGCTCGCCCATGGACCCGGACACGTCCATCAGACAGAACATGACGGCATTGGCGTTCGGCACCGGCCGGGAATCGAAGCGGTTGAAGCGGATGTCGACCGGATCGACATAGGCAATGCGTCGGCGGCGTCGTTCCAGCCGGTCAAGCTCTTCGCTCAATGCCGCGATACGCTGGCGCGCGTCGGCGCTGGATGGCGCCTCCTCGAGCGAGGCGATTTCCTCGAGGATCGCATCCAGTTCGACCTGCTTGGGGCGCCTCAGCGCAATGCGGCGGCCGTGGCTGTTGCGCATCGTGCGGCCGACATTGATGTTGGTCGGCGAACCGGTGGCGGCGAAGCCCGCCCTGCGCGGCTTGAAGGCAAGGATCTCCTTGAGGT
>NZ_RZPH01001066.1:0-1978 GCF_004022825.1 Mesorhizobium sp. M7A.F.Ca.CA.004.04.2.1 | reverse complement strand
GCTCTGCACCAAGCGCCGCCGTAACCGACGAGGAACGACTGCGCTGCCGGAGTGGAGGTGCAAGCTCGTCGGTTGGATCCTAGACATGGCAACCTCTTCCATTAGCATTGATGCCCATCACGCCAGTGACGTCGAACCATCAAAGCGTAGCACGACGGTTTGCGCATTCGTGTCAGGATCAACACATCCAAGCAGTCGAGAGCCAGGGCGGCTGGGGCGATGCGTAGCGCCTGCATCTTAGGATGCCGTGCCTAACCGCCCTGCGGAAGCTCCGATTGAGCGCGGGCTTGTCGCGACCGGCGCTTCCATTGGGGCGGTGAAGCCAATGTATCCGCCGTGCGGAGGATGGCGCCAGCCTACAAGCCTGCGCTCGGCCGGCATCCTACGGCCGGCGCTGGCGACGTCGGCTCTACGGGCCGAGCTGAAGCCCCTCTGCTGCAGCGAGCCGTTCGCCGATCCGGGGGGACTTCGGGCTAGGTCGGCGAGGTTCTAACGTGGTCTATCCAACAGCTCGTTATCTACCGACGAGCGGCCACCTCAAGAACAGTCTCTGACCACGCCCTCCTTCCCGGGCCCCACAAAAGCCAGTCGGGCTGCCGCACATCGCACTAAGCTACGGACGAAGAACGAAAATCGACGATCTTGGGAGGTGCAGCAAAGACCCGCACCTCGCGAAAATGCGGCATAACCACTTGAAACAACACAACCGATCGACGCCGCACCTCGCGGCCTTTTATCTCGCCATCGTTCTTCGGTCGTATTTCGTGGCTCTCGCTCGATAGCACCAAAACTCGCTCTGCCACGCGGGAATACCCGGGTGTCCCCTGTTGCGCTAAGAACTACGAAAGGAGGCGGATCGCTTCTAGAGCATACCGCTGATGTGCACTGAGAGCGCCGCTTCAGCCGCAGCCGATCTGAAGCCGCCTTGATGACGAGAGCGCATCTCTGGCACGATCGCGGGCACGTCGGAGTCGCCAGATTTGACCTTAGATGGCACTGGCCGGCGTGTCATATCGACACTGCGAAGGCGTGCCAAAAGCAGTCTGGCTGAACAAAATGGAGATAAGCCGCCGTGTGGCAGAATGACATTCTTGTGTTGCCTGACGATCTGATTGCGTTCGCCTGGTCTGCACCGATGCGGGACTTGGCGGCAAAGCTCGAACTGTCCGACGTCGGGCTAAAGAAGCTGCTGACGCGAAGCGGAGTAGCGTCGCCGCCGCAAGGTTATTGGAACAAAATCCGTGCCGGAAAGAGGGTGCCATCAGTACCCAAGGCGCCACCGCGGCGCCCCGGTGAACTGGGTCGAGTAGGTGTCGACGGCCGCTTCAAAAAGGTGCTGCCTATTGCCGCCCCTCTTGCATCCAATGGGCCATTTGCGTCCGCCCTGGTTCCAGAAGACCTCGACGAACTCCACGCACAAGAGTTGAAGGCGATTGGCAAAGTCTCTGTCCCGCAGACGTTGGACAGGCCCCACAAAGGGCTCGTTCAACTGCTCAAGCAGGAGCAGCGCCGCCGCGACAAAAATGCAGAGCGTGAGTGGAGCTTTGACGAACCCAAGTTCGACAATCCACTAGGCAAGCGGCGGCTGAAAATCTTCAATGCGCTGTTTTTGGCGCTCAGCAAGCGTGGCCATGACGGTGATGCCTACGAGCGCGATGGCGAAGTTCATGCGCGAGCAACCATCGGCGATTCCTATCTTGGTTTGGACATTGGAATAGTCGGTAGCCACCGCACCGTGCGTCAGCATGGGTACCTGCGGCCGGCGCCAGACCTGCCAGCATCAACCCTTATCGCGCTGCGGATCGATCCAGGTTTCGATCGCAAGAATACGGTTTCTTGGCAGGATGACGGTGACGCCAAGCTTGAGTCAAAGATCGCTGAGATTGCGGCTGCGATCATCGTGGCGGGCGAGAAAAAGTTCAGAGCTAGCCTGCGGGAAGCCGAGGAGCGCGCAGAGCGGGAGCGGATCGAAAAGGAA
>NZ_RZPH01001065.1:0-1979 GCF_004022825.1 Mesorhizobium sp. M7A.F.Ca.CA.004.04.2.1 | reverse complement strand
GCGCAAGAATGTTCCACCTGTGCTCGCTGCCGCCGACCCAGCCTGATCAGGCGAAGCAGATCAGCGCCCGCTCGACTCGCGAACGGATTTCGGCCAGCGTGAAGGGCTTCTGCACGACATCGAGGATGATGCCGTTCAATTCCTCGGCGCGCTCGCGCTGGTCGGCATAGCCGGTCATCAGCACGATCTTGATCGACGGAAACAATGCAGCAGCCGCGATCGCCATCTCGATGCCGTCCATCTCCGGCATGCGGATATCGGAGACGACGAGATCATAGCCGCCACGCGCCGCCTGGATCAGCGAAAGCCCCTGCGCGCCGTCCGCCGCGATATCGATTGTGTGCCCGGCGCGTTCAAGCGCGCGGGCGGCCAGGGTGCGGACGGACTCATCGTCCTCGACGATCAGAAGCTTTGCCATGGCCGGCATATTTGGCCGCCAAAAGTTGACTTTTCCTGAAAGCCCACGAGCAATTCAGGAAAAGTGTGAGACGATTTTCCGGGAAAAGCGCACAGCGCTTTCCCTTGGGAATTGCGTCAAAACAAAAAACTCGAGCGGTTCGGCGTTTTCGTGAAGCGGCGAACCGCTCTAAGCATCAGCAAACCTTTTTGATGCCGCTCAGACATCCCCTTTGACGACACCGACAAACGGCAACTCGCGAAAAGCATGGGCTACATCCATGCCGTAGCCAACGACGAAATAGTCGGGGCAGTCGAAGCCGACATAATCGGCATTGAGCTCGGTCTGGCGGCGCATGCGCTTGTCGAGCAGCACGGCGATCGAACAGCTCTTGGCGCCCCGCGACAACATCAGCTCGCGGGTAAAGCTCAGCGTCTTCCCCGATTCGAGAATGTCGTCGATCAGCAGCACGTCGCGGCCGGCGACCTCATTGTCGATGTCGCGCAGCACCCTCACCTCGCCGCTGCTGGTGCCGGCGCCATAGCTGGAGATGAAGATGAATTCGACCTCCGGCGACAGGCCGACATCGTGCATGGCCCGGATAAGATCGGCGGCGAAGATAAACGAGCCCTTCAGCACCGAGATCACCAGCAGATCGTGATAGTCGTGTCCGGCAATCTCCTTGGCGAGCTCGAGATTGCGCCGCGCGATCGCCGATGCTGAAAACAGAACCTCGATGTCCTTGCCGCGTATGATGGGCATTGATGGTCTTCCCCGGTGATCGCCTATTCGGCGAAAGTGACCGACACGGTCTTCACACCGTTTCTAGGCACGTCGAGCCGGCTGGCAAAGCCGAATCTTTCGCCAGACGCCAGCGAACGGCCGGATGTCCCCAACGTATAGCGGGTAGTCTGCCCGTCATTGCCGGTCACCCGGATTTCGAGCGGCGGCAACTCCGTCGGTTTCGCACCATCATTGACGGCCTCACCATCGACGAACAGTGCGGCGTTCGGCCCGGTAGCGTCGACGCGTGACGTGACGCCCGAAATGCTGAGCGCCGACGCCTGCGCGCTGGACAGGAACGGCGCCTGGCGCACCAGCGCGTGCCCGCCGGAGACCCAGAACGCGGCCAAGGCAGCGCCGATACCAGCGACCCAGAAGATCGGCCCGCCGCGCGAGGCTGGTAGCCGCTCCGGCGGGGCCTCGGGCTTGCGCAGCATGTCCATGCCCGCGACGGGTGGCATGACGATCGCGCGCGGCAGCGGCGAAACGCTCTCCACGGCAGGCGCAAGGCGCGGCATCACCACGTAGTCGGCATCGACGATGTCGGCGGCCGAACCACGCATGAACCGGTCCGCTGCGGCAATTGCCGCCGGATCGGTCATGATTTCGCCGGAAACCGGGCGCGCGGTTCGATCGTCAGCCATCATGGCCCCAGCATTGCAGCACGTGTTCGCTTTTCGTTTCTTTTGCGTAAACACAAATGGTTAACGCTTCCCCACCGGAGCCCTCGTGACGAGCCGAAAGAGCCCAGAAATTAACCGCCGGTTAACCATGCCGGCCGATGGTCTTTACCCAGAAC
>NZ_RZPH01001064.1:0-1979 GCF_004022825.1 Mesorhizobium sp. M7A.F.Ca.CA.004.04.2.1 | reverse complement strand
ATCCTGCGCGTCATGGATTTCGGAAGCGATCTTTTCGGCCCGCATCATCGATGCGCGCAGTTCGGCAAGGTCGGTCTCCTCGCCCGGCTGCGGATCGAGCTTGGTCAATTCCGCCACCGCCGCGCGCAGATAGTCGGCCTCGCGCGCGGCCGCCGCCACCTTGATGCGGTGGCGCGACAGCTCCTGCTCGCAGGCGCGCCAGTGCCGCCATGCCTCGGCGGTCGAGCGGACGGCGCCGAGATGGCCCCCGAAAGCGTCGAGCACCTCGCGGTGTGCTCCGGGATCGACCAGCGCGCGCTCGTCATGCTGGCCGTGGATCTCGACCAGCGCGCGCCCGACATCGCGCATCAGCGTGACGCTCGAAGGCTGATCGTTGACGAAGACACGGGTGCGGCCGTCCGCCGTCTGCAGGCGGCGCAGGATGATGTCGCCGTCGTCCTCGATCGCATTGTCGGCAAGCAGCGTACGCGCCGGATGATTGCGCGGCACGTCGAAGACGGCGATGACCTGGCCTTGCGCCGCGCCATGGCGCACCAGCGAAGCATCGCCGCGCGCACCGAGCGCCAGCGAAAGGGCGTCGAGCAGGATGGATTTGCCGGCACCGGTTTCGCCGGTCAGTACCGAAAGACCCGGCTGGAAGTCTATATCCAGCTTCTCGATCAGGACGATATCGCGGATCGACAGTCTGGAAAGCATCAGAACCCGAATCTAGAACGGCACGCGACCATTTGCAGTCGCAGCGCCGCACTATCTTTTTGTTTGAGCACCGGATCAATCCGAAAAGCGCTGTGGCGCTTCAGTCGATGCTCATACGTCAGGCGCCGGTGATCATCTTCCCGGCTTTGGATATCCACGACCCGGCATTCTCGCGCGGTGCAAGCCCATTGCTCTGCAAGAGCTTGTAGGAATCCTTGTACCATGGGCTGTCGGGGTAGTTGGTGCCGAGCACGGCGGCGGCGGTTTGTGCCTCCGAGGTCAGACCCATCGCGTAATAGCTTTCGGTCAAGCGGGCGAGCGCCTCCTCGACATGGCGGGTGTTGGAATAGTTCTCGACCACGGTGCGGAAGCGCTTCACGGCAGCGATGTATTCACGCCGCTCAAGATAGTAACGGCCGATCTGCATTTCCTTGCCGGCCAACTGGTCGTTGGCGAAGCGGATCTTTTCCTTGGCGTCTTCGACATATTCCGATGTTGGCCAGCGCGTGACCAGATCCTGCATCGTCTGGACGGTCTGGCGCGCTTCCTTCTGGTCCTGCGTCACGTCCTTGATCTGACGGTAGTAGCTCAAGCCGATGATGTACTGCGCATAGGCGGCGTCATCGGTCGACGGGTAAAGCGTGAGATAGCGCTTGGCCGAGCCGATCGCCTCATCGTAATTGCCCTGGCGATAGTCGGCGAAAGCGCCCATCACCATCGATTTGCGGGCCCATTCCGAATAGGGATGCTGACGGTCGACGGCGTCGAACTTCCGGCTCGCCTCCTGCAGGCGCCCGGCATTGAGATTGGCAAGGCCCTGATTGTAGAGAACATCGGCCGGCTCGGTCTGCTCGACATAGGTCGACAGGTCGATATCTTTCTCCGACGACATGCAGGCCGACAGAAAGAGCGATGGAACAACTACTGAAAGCGCCAGGAAAACAGCCCTCTGCGGTGCTTTCAATTGACCAACTCGCTTGAAGAACATGATTGGATCTCGCCCTTTCGGCGCTATTTCAATGCCAGTTGCACGCCATTGTTTCAAAACTGGTCCCCACTTTTGAATGACATGCATTAATCGACGGCAGCAGCCATAAACCATAACCGCCTTGCCCGGCAACGCTATCTCCGGCCAATCGCGCATTTTTGTGGCGGCCGGACGCCACTTGGACATCAATGCAATTTCACTGGCGGGTGGTGCATTCCTGCAACATTCGCTATCACCATGGAACCCGAAAAAAACCTGGGAAATCAGATCATCCAGGGTGCGTAGAGTGGCGCAT
>NZ_RZPH01001063.1:0-1982 GCF_004022825.1 Mesorhizobium sp. M7A.F.Ca.CA.004.04.2.1 | reverse complement strand
CGCCCCACAGCCGGTGACCACGACGCCCGCCCGCCCGCGTCCAACAGCGCCGCCGGCACCTGCAACGAAGCCGGCAACGCAAAGCTATCAGCCGACCAATGTCACGCCGTTGCCGGCCTACGGCTCCGCCAATGCCAACACCGCCCGGCACGCCCCGCCACCACCGCAGCCGGTGCAGGACAGCATCGACGACACGCTGATGAGGGAGCTCGAAGTGTCGCTGGACCAGCCCCGTTCGGGCGGCCCGGTGGGCAAGCCGGCGGCGCCGCAGTCGCTCGACGACGAGATGACCAAGCTTCTCGGCGAACTCTCCAGTCAGAAGAGATGAGCGGCGGCCGGGTCGCTATCCCGCGAAACATCGTCGCCGGTCCGCTGCCGAACCACCTCGTCCAAGCGCCAAATATCAAGGGTTTGCGGCCTTCGCGCGCCTCAGAGCGGTGGATGCCGCACCAATAGAAATGGCCGGAAAACCGGCCATTTTCAGGATCGAGTTCGTTCGGGACAGCCGGCCGTGCGCCGCCGGCCTTGACCTTCAGTCGTCGCGATAGACTTTTTCGCGGCGCTCATGCCGCTCCTGCGCTTCGATCGACAATGTCGCGATCGGACGCGCATCGAGCCGCTTCAGCGCGATCGGCTCGCCGGTCTCTTCGCAATAGCCGTAAGTGCCTTCGTCGATGCGCTGCAGGGCGGAGTCGATCTTTGCAATGAGCTTGCGCTGACGGTCACGGGCCCTGAGTTCGATGGCACGGTCGGTTTCCGAAGAGGCGCGGTCGGCCAGATCGGGGTGGTTGGCGTTTTCTTGCTGCAGGATTTCCAGTGTTTCGCGCGCTTCGCGCAATATGTCATTCTTCCAGGTGACGAGCTTTGAGCGGAAGTAGGATTTCTGCCGCTCGTTCATGAACGGCTCGTCTTCGGAGGGTACGTAATCGGCGGTAACGATGTCGTTCATTCGACTCACCCAAACTGCCCCAAATTTGGCGCCTATATATTCGTCGTCCGACGCCTGCACAAGCGCAATCGGCCGCTGTTTCACGCAATTGTTAAAGTATCCCGCCACGGGTCTTTGCAGCCGCGTACGGTCGC
This sequence comes from Mesorhizobium sp. M7A.F.Ca.CA.004.04.2.1, assembly GCF_004022825.1. Taxonomy (NCBI): domain Bacteria; kingdom Pseudomonadati; phylum Pseudomonadota; class Alphaproteobacteria; order Hyphomicrobiales; family Phyllobacteriaceae; genus Mesorhizobium; species Mesorhizobium sp. M7A.F.Ca.CA.004.04.2.1. The sequence goes on along the minus strand of NZ_RZPH01001063.1, from coordinate 899 downwards.
TTTGGTACAAACTCCGCCGAGACACTTTGGATCCGGTGGCACATGCTTTCCGAGATCGGCCGTGATCCCGGGGCGATACGCAAGCGCCTTTGCAGCAAGCAGCATTGGGTGATTCGCTGTGTTTGAAGAGCACGGGCATTGTGCGCAACGCCGTTCTCGTGGCTAATCCCGGGAGGCTTCGGCATTCGGAGGTTGGGTGAGCAGGCTTTATCTGTTGCGACATGCAAAGGCTGGCTGGGCACTGCCCGGCATGCGGGATTTCGATCGCCCGCTCGACGCGTCCGGCCGTTCCGATGCCGAAATGATGGGCGCCGCCATGCGCTCCCGCCTCTATGTTCCGGACCGCACACTCTGCTCCAATGCCAAACGCGCCAAGGAGACGCTGGAAGGCCTGGCCGGCCAGACCGACACCGGCCGGGTCTTGTTCTTCGACGCGCTCTACAGCGCGGACGCGGCCGGTTACCTCCACCTTATCCGCGACAATGGCGGATCGGGCTCATTGCTGGTCATTGGCCACAACCCGATGATGGAAGACCTCACCATGGCAGTTTCGGGCGACGGCGACGAAACCGCGCGGGCCACGCTGAACCACGGGTTTCCGACCGCAGGCCTGGCGGTCGTCCGCTTCGACGGCGATCTTGCCAGCGCCGCTCAAGGCGCCGGCTATCTCGAAGCGTTCCTGACGCCGGCCGATCTCTGAAGCCATTTCAAAGCCTGGTTGTAGAGCCTATATCGGGCGGACCGAAGTCCGAGAGAGCATATTTTGGCATCATCGCTGACCACCTTCACCGACGAGGCGAGGATTGCCCTCGACACGCTGTCAGGCCGCGCCACCGGGCTTTTTTGCCCATCGCTGCGCCTCGGCGTGACCGGATTGTCCCGCGCCGGCAAAACAGTGT
>NZ_RZPH01001062.1:0-1985 GCF_004022825.1 Mesorhizobium sp. M7A.F.Ca.CA.004.04.2.1 | reverse complement strand
CTCCAGCACCTTGCGGTCGGCGGCGGCCGGCGCGATGCCGGCCAGGCAATTGACCTGCTCACAGCCGAGCGCCTGCGCGTAGGTGATCGCCTTGGCGACGCCTTGGCGGAATTCCGGCACGCGGTCCGGCAGCACGGCAATACCGCGTTCGCCCTTGCCCCAGTCGCCCGCCGGCAGGTTGAACAGCACCTGGGTCAGACCGTTCTTCTTCAACCGGGCGGCGACGACATCGGGCGCATGGTCATAGGGGCCGATATATTCGACGCCCTTGAAGCCGGCGCGGGCGGCGGCATCGAAACGATCGAGGAACTCATGCTCGCCAAAGAGCATCGACAGATTGGCTGAAAAACGCGGCATTCTTTTTCTCCTAATCCAACATCACGATCGCCGTCGGCGCATCCTCGTGGCTTTCGGCAAGCTCCTCGAATTCGGTGATCTTGTCGATCTCGGTGCCCATGGAGATGTTGGTGACGCGTTCGAGGATGAATTCAAGCACGACCGGAACCCGGTGCTCTTTCATCAGCCGCTGCGCCTCCTTGAAGGCTCCGGCGAACTCTTCCGGCTTGCGCACCCTGACCGCCTTGCAGCCCATCGCTTCGGCGACGGCAACATGGTCGACGCCATAGCCTGCCTCGGGATCGCCTGCCCGGTTGATGTTCTCGAAGGCAAGGTCGACCTCGAAGTCCATCGAAAACCCACGCTGCGCCTGCCGGATCAGGCCGAGATAGGCGTTGTTCACGACGACATGCAGATAGGGCAATTTGTGCTGTGCGCCGACCGCCAGTTCCTCGATCATGAACTGGAAATCATAGTCGCCCGACAGCGCCACGATGGTGCGGTCGGGATCGGCGGCGCGCACGCCAAGGGCTGCCGGCAAGGTCCAGCCAAGCGGGCCGGCCTGGCCGCAATTGATCCAGTTGCGCGGCTTGTAGACATGCAGGAACTGCGCGCCGGCGATCTGCGACAGGCCGATCGTGGTGACATAGGTGACGTCGCGGCCGAACGCCTTGTTCATCTCCTCATAGACACGCTGCGGCTTCAGCGGCACCTGGTCGAAATGCGTCTTGCGCTTCATCGTCTTCTTGCGGGCCTGGCATTCCTTCGCCCAGCCGGACCAGTCGCGCAGTCTGCCTGATGTCTTCCATTCAGTGGCGACGTCGAGCAGCATCTTCAGCGCCGCGCCCGCATCCGAAACGACACCGAGATCCGGCGCGAAGACACGGCCGATCTGCGTCGGCTCGATGTCGACATGGATGAACTTTTTGCCCTTGGTGTAGACATCGACGGAGCCGGTGTGGCGGTTGGCCCAGCGGTTGCCTATGCCGAAGACGAAGTCGGCTTCCAGCATCGTCGCATTGCCATAGCGGTGCGAGGTCTGCAGCCCGCACATGCCGGCCATCAGCCGGTGGTCGTCGGGGATAGCGCCCCAGCCCATCAAGGTCGGGATGACCGGCACGCCCGAAATCTCGGCGAATTCGATCAGCAGGTCCGACGCATCGGCGTTGATGATGCCGCCGCCGGCGACGATCAGCGGCTTTTCGGCCGCGTTGAGCATGGTCAACGCCTTTTCGGCCTGGGCGCGCGTCATCGCCGGCTTGAACGGCGTCAACGGCTCATAGGCATCGATGTCGAATTCGATTTCGGCCAGTTGCACATCGACAGGCAGGTCGATCAGCACCGGGCCCGGCCGCGACGAGCGCATCAGGTGAAACGCCTTCTGCAGCGCCATGGGGACGAGATAGGGCTCCATGACGGTGACCGCCCATTTGGCGACCGGCGCGGCAATGGCTGATATGTCGACGGCCTGGAAATCCTCCTTGTTCAGCCGCGCCCGCGGCGCCTGCCCGGTGATGCACAGGATCGGAATGGAATCCGCGGCAGCCGAATAGAGCCCTGTGATCATGTCGGTGCCGGCCGGACCCGAAGTGCCGATGCACACGCCGATATTGCCTGCCTTGGCGCGGGTAAAACCTTCCGCCATGTGC
>NZ_RZPH01001061.1:0-1986 GCF_004022825.1 Mesorhizobium sp. M7A.F.Ca.CA.004.04.2.1 | reverse complement strand
CCACCAAACAGTGTGACATACCAGAGATCCTCGGCCCTCGGGGCGTCGACGACAGCATCGGCGGCGTGCGCCGAACTCCAGCCAAGCCCCAATGCGAGTATCGATACCCCAGCCAGCAAACGCAGTTTCATCGTCGATTCCCCGCTCAATAACACTGAATGGCACTCAGCTCGGCTCAGGGGAAGATGTCAACGGACGGACGAAGTCGAGGCGACCTTTTGGGACACCTCGTTGCTATACAGCAACACAGCAGCATTGTTCAGGCGAAAGCAGGAGTAAGGTTGCTGCTGGTCGCAATTCGAGCGGCGAGAGGGGGAAACCTAATCGCGTCTCTCTGCCTGCCTAGCCGCGACCCGTCTCATGGCAATCACCCGGCGGCGGCGGATTTCGGTGCGCATCGCCATCAGGTGCAGCGCGAAGAACAGCACGGTGAAGCCGAGCGCCATCACCAGCAGCGGCCATAGCAGGCTGGGGTCGATGGTGGAGCCGCCCATGCGGAACACCGAGGCCGGCTGATGCAGCGTGTTCCACCAGTCGACCGAGAACTTGATGATCGGGATGTTGATGAAGCCTACCAGCGTGATGATGGCCGCGGCCCAGGCGGCGCGGCTGGCATCGTCGAGCGCGCGGGTCAGCGCGATGATGCCGAGATACATCAGGAGCAGCACGAACACCGAAGTCAGCCGAGCATCCCAGACCCACCAGGTGCCCCACATCGGCTTGCCCCAGATCGAACCGGTGATCAGCGCCAGCGCGGTGAAGACGGCGCCGATGGGCGCTGCGGATTTCAGCGCGACATCGGCCAACGGATGCCGCCAGACGAGCGTGCCGAGCGCCGAGACCGCCATCAGCGTGTAGCACATCATGGCGAGCCAGGCGAAAGGCACGTGGATATACATGATGCGGACGGTGATGCCCTGCTGGAAATCCTCAGGCGCGGCGAAGCTCATATAGAGCCCCACGGCGAGGATCAGTGTGGCGATCGTGGCCAGCCATGGCACGACCTTGTCCGCCAGCCCGACGAAGCGCGTCGGGTTGGCGAGATCCATCCAGCCGGTCAGGCGTGAAGTCGTGTCGCTCATGCGGTTCTACATAAACCGCCAACGCGTTTGGGGCAATCGAGCGGTGGTGTCGCAGACGCAATTGGGGCGGCCGTGCCTGTACTCTCACCCGGACCTACGGTCCGACCTCCCCACAAGGGGGAGGTAAAAGAAAGAGGCTCAGGCAGCCGCTTCCTGCTGTTGCTGCACGGTGCGGCTGAGGCGGCGAACCTCCTCGTCGTTGAGCAGGCCGCCGGCGCGCAGCAGGCTGGCGAAGCGGCCATTGCGCAGCGACAGCTCGGTGAAGCCGCCCATCTCGACCACCCTGCCCTTGTCCATGAACACGACCAGATCGGCGTCGCGAACGGTGGTCAGGCGGTGGGCGATGATGAAGGTCGTGCGGTCGCGGCGCAGCTCGTCGATCGCTTCCTTGACGCGGTCCTCGGTCTCGACGTCGAGCGCGCTGGTCGCCTCGTCGAGCACCAGGATCGGTGCGTCCTTCAGCACGGCGCGGGCAATGGCGATGCGCTGACGTTCGCCGCCCGAGAGCTGCCCGCCACGTTCGCCAACCACCGTGTCGTAACCATTGCTCTTCGACAGGATGAAGTCCTGTGCGGCAGCCGCATTGGCGGCGGCATGGATCTCGTCATTGCTTGCATCGGCGCGGCCAACACGGATGTTGTCCTCGATCGAGCGGTTGAGCAGCCCAGCATCCTGGAACACGGTGGCAATCGAATGGCGCACCGACTTGCGGGTCACGGTGCGGGTGTCGATGCCGTCGATCAGGATACGGCCATGGGACGGCGAGAAGACACGCTGCAGCAGGTTGATGAGCGTGGTCTTGCCGGCGCCCGTCGGGCCCACGATGGCGACGGTCTGGCCGGCCTGCACCTCGAAGGACACGTCGTCGATGCCTTGGCCGGAATTGGCGAATTCGAAGCCGACA
>NZ_RZPH01000105.1:0-9927 GCF_004022825.1 Mesorhizobium sp. M7A.F.Ca.CA.004.04.2.1 | reverse complement strand
TTCTGCTCCAGACCGACAGCCTCGACCGCAACCGCAACGATCTCTTGCTGGCGTCGGTGACAAGGCAGTTGCGCGAGGCAACCGACCGGCTGGGTGCGGTGAAGGCGCCGCCGACAGCGGCCCGCCACCAAGCCGCGCTAGCCGATCTGCTTGTGCTTCTCGGCCGGATACTCTCGCGGCTTGATCGTCTTGCCGATCTCATTGATCCGGCAAGTCCCGATCTCGATGCCGTCGTTGACGCGCTTTTTTTCGCGCAGCGGTCGCTGCGGATGGTTTCGGAACCTTCCGCCGGACTGACGCCCGTGGATTTCAGGGCGGCCTGCTGCAACTGCCGACCCGCGAAAAATTAACCGGCTGGATCAAGGGAGGAAACCGGTGTCACTCTATTCGATCTACGTCCTCGAGTACGGCTACGTGCCCGAATACCACAAGAGCGGCGTCATCTACGGCGCCCACAATGAAGGCTATGTCAAGCTGCCCTACTGCTACGCCGTCATCAAGGGAGACGGTTGGGCCGCGATGGTCGACGTCGGTTACAACGACCGCGACTATGGGAACTATCTTGGCATGCTGTTCAATGTCCAGAACTGGCGCGGACCGCGCGAGGTTCTTGCCGAAATCGGATTGACGCCGGAAGACATCAACGCGGTCTTTATCACGCACGCGCATTTCGATCATTTCGGCAATGTTGATGCATTTCCCAATGCCACCTTCTACGTCCAGAAGAAGGAGCTGCAGGAATGGATCTGGGCGATGTCGCTGCCGGACCGCATGCGCTGGATCCTGTCCGGCATCGATACGGCGGATATCCTGCGTGGTGTGCAGCTGGCGCGCGACAAACGCCTGATCGCGGTCGATGGTGCCATGGAAAACGTCTTCCCCGGCATCGATCTTCACGTCGCCTATGACAGCCATACCTTCGCATGCATGTGGGTGACGGTGCGCAATGATGGCAAGACGGATTCCCAGGACACCTGGGTGCTTGCCGGTGATCTTGTTTACCAGTTCGAGAACCTGAACGGCGCCTCCGAACAGCTCAAGATCGACGACATGTATCTCCCGGTCGGCCTGGCCACCGGCAGCCAGATCAATCTGATCATGGCCACCGAAGCCATGATGAAACAGGTCGGCCATGAGTCTCGACGGGTCATACCCGTTCACGAGTCGCGGCTCGAACAGACATTCCCGTCCCGGCTCTCCAGCCAGAAGCTGCGGATCAGCGAAATCTGTCTGGCCAGCGGAGCAAGATCCGCACTGCTTTAACGGACAAGTTCGATGCCGCGAATCCGCAGAAGGACAAGACACGTGGAAAAGCTTTCAGACAAGCCGAAGCCGGTCACGGCCTTAGGAGAAGGTGCATCCGGACCGAGCAGTTGGTTTGCCTCAGCTGGCGGGCCGACCGCGGGTATCGCGGCGGCAACGCTGGTCCTGTTCGTCTTCGGCGGCCTGATCGCCCCGCAAAGTCTTGGCACCGGCGCGATGAGCGGAATGCTGCCCTTTGCCGCCATCCTGGCCCTCATCAGCCTGGGCCAAACGATGGTCATCCAGCAGGGCGGCATCGATCTGTCCGTGCCGGGGATGGTTTCGCTCAGCGCTGTCATCGTCTGCTACTTCGCGGAGAGCCAACCCGATGCCGAGGGCAGTGTTGCCCTGGCCCTCTTCTACGCTTTCGCCGCTGCGGCGGTAGCGGGGCTGATCAGCGGCCTGCTCGTCAGCAAGGTTCGTGTTGCGCCCATCGTTGCCACGATCGGCATGAACGCGCTGCTCTACGGCCTGAACGTCAAGATTTCAGGCGGCACACCGGTGTCTGTGCCCGGGTCGATAGCAGCGTTCGCCAACGGTAAGATCTTTGGCATCACGCAGCTCGCCTATTTGGCAGTAGCGATGGCTATCGTCGTCATTTTCGTCGTCAAGGCGACGACCTTCGGGCGCAATTTCGAGGCTGTCGGCGCAAACATCAGGGCCGCACGCGCGGCAGGTATCGTCGCTGACCGCTACCAGATCGCCGCGTATGTGGGTGCGAGCCTGTTTTATGCGGCAGGCGGCATTCTGCTCGGCGGCCTTATGCAGCTGCCAAGTCCGCAGCAGGGCGACAACTACCTGATGCCGTCGATCGCCGCGACGGTTCTGGGTGGAACCTCGCTGTTTGGCGGCAAGGGCAATTTGGCGGCAACCGTGATCGCCGCCCTCTTTCTCACACAGCTGCAACAATTGGTGCTGACGACGGGCGCCAGCATCGGCGTTCAATACCTTTTCCAAGGTGCCGCGATCCTGGTTGGGGTCGGCATCTATGGTCTGAATTTTCGCAATCTCAGGCGGGCAATCAGCTTGAGGAACAGGTCGACCGCATGATGTCGGCGGCCAAGGGAATAAACAGTTTCAACGCTGTCCATCACGGGCAGGTTGGAGAACAGCAACCAAACTTCGTTGGGAGGAAATGATGAAGTCTTATCTTGGATTAAACGCGATATCGGGCGCCGCGCTCGCCCTGTCGGCCTTTGCAACTGTCTCACCGCTGTCGATCACACAAGCCGGCGCCGCGGATTGGTGCAAGGGCATCGCCGGTGGTGTCTTCTGCGCCGAACCAGCGGCGACGCCGCCGAGCTTCTGCGGAACGAAGGAAATCTCCGTCGCGCTGGCGGATGGCTTCGCCCAGAACCCCTGGCGGCAGATGACGACGGCCGCTGCGATCAACGAGGCCAGCCAGTGCCCGAATGTCACCGGCTGGGATCATACCGACGGACAGGGTAACACCCAGAAGGCAATCTCCGACCTCAGCGGTCTCGCGGCACGCGGCGTCAATGCCATTGTCGTGTTCCCCGATGCCGGACCAGCCATGTTGCCGGCGATCCGCGATGCCTTCAAGCAAGGCAGCACCGTCGTCCCCTACCGGGCCCGTGTCGGCGGCGAGGAAGGCAAGGATTACAGCGTTTTCGTCGGCACGAACTTCCACCAGGATGGCGTCGACTGGGGCAAATGGATGGCCAAGGCCCTCAACGGCAAGGGAAATGTCGCCTACCTCGGCGGGCCTGCCGGAACCAGTCAGAGCCGTGAGCGCGCTGATGGCATCCTCGAAGCTTTCAAGGACTATCCGGGCATCGTCCAGATCGGACAGAAGCCGTTCGAAGTGACGAATTGGGATTCCAGCATGGTCGCCAAATCGCTGGGCGCGCTAATTGCCCAGTATCCGCAGATCGACGGTGTGATCGCGGACCTCAGCATGGGCGTTGTCGCCTCGGGCGTTTTCGAACGGGCTGGTCGGCCACTTCCGCTGATCGCCGGTGAAGACGCCAACGTGTTCGGCTGCACCTGGAAGAAGCTGCACGATGCCGACGCCAAGTCCGCCTTCCAGTACACGACAAACAGCGCCGAGCAGTGGAACGTGCGTCTGGCCGTACGCTGGGCGATCGCTGAGGCAGCCGGCGGCAAGATGGATCAGCCGCTCGTCATAACCGACCCCAACGGCACCAAACATACGGTGGCTGAGGCCGGTGTGAAGGAAGTGACGAACTTCCAGCTCGAGGATTCGCTTGCCGGAACTGTTTTCTGCAATCCGAAGCTTCCGGAATCCGCTTCAAACGGCACCAGCCTGACTGACGAACAGGTCCTGGCAGCCCTCAAGGGCGGTCTCTGATCTCGAGCCAAACGGGGCGGGCTTCTGTCCGCCCCTTCATCTCCTCAAGGAGGATGATGGAAGTCACTTAGGAGGATCGACCCATGGCCACCGTCGAGCAGCTTCAGTCTGACATGGCAACGCCGACCAGTACTGCGTTGGACAGCCCGTTGGGATTGCGCATGCAAGGCGTGTGGAAGCGTTTCGGCCATGTCGTCGCCGTGAAGGACATTTCGTTTGTGGCCCGATGCGGCGAGGTTCATGCGCTTCTGGGAGAAAATGGCGCAGGCAAGTCGACATTGATGGGCATTGCCTCCGGCACTTTGAGCTACGATCAGGGCTCGATTGAAATATGTGGACAATCTGTAGATCGCTTTAGCGCGGCACAGGCGCAACGGCTCGGGCTCGCCATCGTGCATCAACATCCGGCGGTGCTTCCCGATCTGACGGTGGCTGAAAACCTGCTGCTTGCAGTTCCAGCAGCGCTTCGAACGGATTATGCCAATGACTGGGTAATCGCCCAACTCCGTCGTGTTGGCTCTGCCGTTCACCCCAAGACCCGGCTGTGCGATGTCGACATCGCGCAAAGCCAACTGATAGAACTTGCCAAGGCGCTTGCGATCGACCCAAAGATCCTCATTCTTGACGAACCCACCGCGGCTTTGACAGCCGACCTTGTCGACATCCTGTTTCGCAACGTGCGCGAAGCAGCGACTCGGGGCGCGGCGGTCATCTACATTTCGCATCGGCTGCAGGAAATCAGGCAGATCGCAGACACGGTCACCGTCATGCGTGACGGTGAAGTGAAGGGATCGGCACCGATGCGCGATGTCAGTGATGACCAAATCCTCAACCTCATTGTCGGACGCACCGTCACCAAGCAATTTCCGCTCAAATCAGCCGGTGTCTTGAATGGCGCAAGTATTCTTGAGGTCAAAGGGCTTTCGGGCGCTGATTTCGTAGACATCAATATGTCGGCGCGTGGCGGCGAGATCGTTGGTATCGCCGGCATTACCGGAAACGGCCAGAGCGACTTCCTGCGTTCGCTGGCAGGTCTTGGAAATGCCCGTGGAGCCGTCACTCTGGACGGGAAGACCGTGCCGCTCGGCAACCCGGGTGCCGCTCGTAGTGCCGGCATTATCTATCTGTCTCCCGACCGCCAGCATGAAGGCCTTTTTCCCAGTCTTTCCGTGCGCGAAAACGGTACCATCTCGGCCCTGTCACGTTTCGCGAACTTTGGCGTCGTGGACCGTCCGCTCGAACGGCGGCAAATGGAAGCCCAGCGAGTGGACTTGAACATTCGCGCGGCATCGATCGAGCAGAATGTCGCCACGCTGTCTGGCGGGAACCAGCAAAAGACGATCCTGTCACGAGCTCTCCTGGCAGAGGCTTCACTCGTGCTGGCAGAGGAGCCGACAGCCGGGGTTGACGTGGGTGCCCGCGCCGAAATCTATCGCATCCTGCGTGACGTCGCTTCGCGCGGGACATTGGTTGTGATCGTCTCATCCGATATTGTTGAGCTTGAGGGCGTATGCGACCGCGTGCTGGTCTTCTCCCGCGGGCACGTCGTGGGCGAACTCTCAGGCCAAGACGTCAACGAGGCCAATATCGGCCGGACCATGATAACGGCCACCACCCATCGCAAGACCGACCAGCAAGAACGAGACAGATTCGGCACTACGCGTTCATGGCTGCGAATGGTTGCTGCCGGCGACTATGTTCCAAGCTTCGTGCTTGCCGGGCTAATCGTGCTGCTGGGCGTGGTAGCGTCTGGCCACAACATTCGTTTCGTCTCAGGCTTCAACATCGAGAAGATCCTGTTCCTTTCCGCTGCGCTGGCGTTCGTCTCGTTTGGCCAGATGTGCGCAGTGTTCACCGGCAGGATCGATCTGTCGGTCGGTCCGTTGATCGGCTTGAGCCTCGTCATCGCGTCATTCTTCCTGAATGAAGGTGCCGGCATGGCAACGATAATCGTTGGCGTGTTGGCCGTTTTTGGCGCCGCAGCCCTCGTCGGCCTGACCAACGGGACTTTGGTTCGGTTCGGGAACTTCACCTCCGTTGCCGCCACGCTAGGGGTTTACATCATCATTCAGGGCATCTCGGTGTTGCTGAGGCCCTATCCCGATGGGGCCATCAGCGCCACCGTCATGGATACCATCAAAGCCACTATCGGCAGCATTCCGGTCGTGTTCATCGTCGCGTTGGTCCTGGCGATCATCCTCGAAGTCGGCTTGCGCTACAGCCGTTGGGGGATGAGCTTGCGCGCCGTTGGCTCCAACGAGAAAGCGGCGGCGCATATTGGTGTGCGCACAGGCTGGACCGTCGTCGGCGCGTTCATCGCCGGCAGCTTGCTCACAGCGCTTGGGGGCATGATGGTGGTGGCGCAGCTCGGCATCGGCGATCCCAATCAGGGCATCGAATACACGCTGGGCAGCATTGCCGCAGTGGTCCTCGGCGGAGCCAGTCTCTTTGGCGGACGCGGCAGCTTCATCGGCGTGCTGCTTGGCGCCGTCCTGATCCAGGAAGTCAATTCGTCGATGGTTTTCCTGGGCCTGTCGCAAGCCTGGCAATATTGGTTCATCGGCTTGCTGACGCTGATCGCAGTAGCAGTCTATTCTCAGGCCCGGTCAGCGTCCATTGAGAGGCCGTGAAACGAACTGCCGCAGACTGGAGATACGACGTCGAGTGCGCGAAGATCCGAAAAAAAGCGCGAAATCTCCCCCAACCGCATGTCGACGCTTCCCGTCACTTGATGATGCCGATCTTCTTGCGACCAGATTTCGGTCAGTTGTCTGACGGCTTTCGGCAACGCCTTTTCGAGGTGCAAGCATACCGTCATCTTTTCTTCCGCTCTCGTGCTGACCGGGCGTTTTGCGTCCTAAAGTGGGCCAGAATTTCGGGCCCTATGCACGATTAGTTTTTGCTTGTGAACGCGCAGGCGATTTGTAACTTGTCCCACGAGCCGGTCCGGCAACGGTGGTTCACAAGATGGCCGACAGGAACATTCCCATGGACCACCCATGCCTCTGAAAGCTGCCGCTCATGTCGAGGCCATGTCCGCCTTTGCCTTGGCAAGTTTCGGCGGCTGCGACCGGACAACCCTTGCCCAGAACGAGAGCGCTTTCCCACCCAGCCCCAGGGCGATCACCGCCGGCCAGGACGCGATTGCCCGCAGCCATCTCTATCCTGATCCGGACTGGACTGCACTGCGCAAGGCGATCGCGCAGGCCTATGGGATCGATCCCAATCTGATCTTGTGCGGCGCCGGTTCGATGGACCTGATCAGCTGCACCATCGCGGCCTTTGCGGGACGAGGCGACGAGGTGCTGGGCACGGCCTATGCCTATAATTTCGCAGCCTCCGCCGCCGCGCGTGTTGGTGCGGCCTACATCAAGGCGGCAGAGCACGATTTCACCGTTTCGACCGGCAGCATCCTGGCTGCCATCACGCCGGCAACGCGGGTCGCGTTCGTCTGCAATCCCGGCAATCCGACCGGCACCCGCATCCGCAACGCCGAGCTGCTGCGCTTGCGCGCCGCCTTGCCGCAGGATGTGCTTCTGGTGATCGACCAGGCCTATGGCGAGTTCGACGACCAAGACCCCGAACCGATCTTTGCGCTGGTCGCGCGTGGCGATACGGTCGTGCTGCGCACGCTTTCCAAAGCCTATGGCCTGGCCGGCGCGCGCGTTGGCTGGGGGGTGTTTCCGCCTTCGGTCGCGGCCGGAGTGCGCAAGATGCAGAACTCCAACCAGGTCACAATGACAAGCCTAGCAATGGCCGTCGCGGCCGTGGAGGACCAGGCCTATATGCGAGAAACCGTGGCCCGCACAGCGAGGATTCGCGACCAGTTCGCGCATGAGCTGAGGGCTAAAGGATATGACGTCCCGGAGAGCCGGACGAACTTCGTGCTGATCCGCTTCTCCGACGAAGCCGCCGCGGAGGCCGCAGAGAAGGCCTTATGGGGCGCCGATATCATTGTGCGCGGCCTGGGCGGCTACGGCCTCACGGACTGTTTGCGCGCGACGGTCGGCCCGCAAGAGATAATGGATCGGGCACTGCGCATACTGATCGACATGCACGGCGGATAGTGTTGGCTACCGCATGTTTTGCGACAGAAGCCTCGGGAGACTTGAGAGATGCCGTATTTGCCTGCCCGTGACTTTATCGGCTATGGCGACAAGCCGCCTGCCGCGCAGTGGCCCGGCGGCGCCAAGCTGGCGCTCAACATCGTCGTCAACTATGAGGAAGGCGCCGAATACAGCATCGACGAGGGCGACGGCGTCTCCGAGGCGATTCTGTCGGATCTTGCCGTGTCTCCGGCGGTGCCGGGTCTGCGCAACCGCAATATGGAATCGCTCTACGAATATGGCTCACGCGTCGGCATCTGGCGGCTCGCCTCGCTGTTTCAGGACAAGGACGTCATCCCGACATTCTACGTGGTGGGGCGCGCGCTCGAGCTCAATCCGGCGGCCGGCAAGGCGATCGCAGCACTTGGCAGTGACATCGTCTGCCATGGCTGGCGCTGGATCGATTACGCGCCGTTGAGCGAGGCCGAGGAGCGCAATCACATCGCGATGACCGTGGATACCGTCGAGAGCCTGACCGGCATTCGCCCGCTCGGCTGGTACACCGGCCGGCCCAGCCTCAACACAAGGCGGCTGGTGGCCGAACATGGCGGCTTCCTCTACGATTGCGACGACTACAATGACGACCTGCCCTATTTCGTCGACGTCGATGCCAAGCGGCATCTGGTGGTGCCGCATAGTTTCGACAACAATGACAGCCGGTTCTCGCGCGGCTCCGGCCTGGAGACAGGCAGCCAGTTCTTCGAATATGTCAGCGATGGTGTGGACTGGCTGCTGGCCGAAGCGGAACGGACGCCACGCATGATGACAGTGTCGCTGCACTGCCGGCTGGCAGCACGGCCGGGCCGCATGATCGGGCTCGCCCGCTTCCTCGACAAGATCAAGGCCAATCCAGACATCTGGATTTGCCGCCGCTCGGACCTTGCCCAACATTGGCTGGATCGGTTCGGCGGCTGACGCCATCAACCGGACCGGTCGGGCGAAGCCTTCACCCGTCCGTCAGTGAACGCGCTATTTGTTTGGAATCTCGTAGACCTTGCCGTACCAGGGCACGGCATCGATTTGATCGAGCGCCATGACGTAGAGCACATTCTCGTCGGGTTAGAAGGCAAAGTTCGGCACGGATGGCGACGGCACTGAAAGCGTGCGCCGCAGCTTGCCGCCCTCATCGACGACGAGGATCTTGCCTGGCGCACCGAGCGAGCGTGGGCTCTGGCCGATATACATCTCGCCCGCCTTGTCCATCTTGATGCCGTCAGGCCAGATGTGCGGCTGGTTCGGGAACAGATCATCGAGGCGCAGGAAGACGCGGCGGTTGTTCAGGGGCGTGATCGGGCTGGACATCGAACTCGATGATGATCCGGTTGTCCTCGGTCTCGACCAGATAGAGCATCTTGCCGTCGTTCGAGATGACGAGACCATTGGCGTTGTGCAGGTCGCGGCATCGATCAACGGCCCGCCCTTGCCGGAGCCGGTGAAATAGATGCCACCATCCTTGTCGGGCGCGAAATCATTCGGTCCGCTGAACGGATTGCCGTCCGTGTCCTTGTCATAGGCCGGCAGCGACTTGCCGTCGGCGAAGATGCGGCCGATCGTGTTGTTGTCATAACAAGTAACGAGGAACTCGCCGGTCGTTGTCGGCAGTACAGCCGAAGGGCCGCAGCCGTCCATCTTCCAGAAGATCGCGTTCTTCTTGCCGTCCCACACGTCCACGGAGCCGCGGCCGTGTTCAACGTAGAAGAGCTTGTCCTGATACCAGATCGGACCTTCGGCAAGCCACGCATCGTCATTGATCGCTTTGACGTTCGCCGCGTGCGTGAAGGACGTGAGAATGAGGGCAAACATGGTGCCCAGCAGATGCCGTTTGATCATGCGATCCCCCTTTGTTTTCAGGTGGTCGAAAATCTTCCTCGTTCAGCTCCGCCGGCGTCTCCGGCCGGCTTCGGTTTTCGTCAGTTGGCTCACTGGGCGAACGGGTGGCCGAGCTTCTACGAGCGCAGCCGCTTGCCCTCGGGGTCGAATGGCGGATGCGGCAGCAGGATTGCCTCATGCGGCCTTCCCAGTATGGCGACCGAGACCTTGTCGCCGGCCTTGGCGGAGCCCGCTTTGACATAGCCAAGCGCCAGCGACTGCTCGACGAAATAGCCGTAGGCGCCTGAAGATACCTGGCCGATCGGCGTGCCGTCGGTGAGGAAGATCGGCTCGCCGCCGGTCGCGTCGGCATCCCTG
>NZ_RZPH01001060.1:0-1991 GCF_004022825.1 Mesorhizobium sp. M7A.F.Ca.CA.004.04.2.1 | reverse complement strand
GTTCGACGCCCCGTGCCGCCGCGTTCTCGTTCAGGCGAAGCCGTTTGGTCTCGGCAAGCGCCGCCAGACCCGCCGCGCAGCCGACCGGGTGGCCGGAATAGGTATAGCCGTGGCCGATCGCACCAAAACTGGTCTTGTCGGCCTCGAAGACATCGGCGACTTTTCCGCCGATCAAGGTCGCGCCGAGCGGGAAATAGCCTGACGTGATCGCCTTGGCGATGGTCATGAAATCCGGCTTCACGCCGGACAGACGCGAGCCCGACCATGCGCCGGTGCGGCCGAAGCCCGTCACCACCTCGTCGGCGATCAGCAGGATCTCGTGGCGGTCGCAGATCTCACGCACCAGTGGCATGAAGCTCTCATGCGGAACGATGACGCCGCCGGCGCCGAGAACCGGCTCCATGATGAAAGCGGCGATGGTGTCGCCGCCCTGGAAGGCGATTTCGTCCTCCAGCGCCTTGGCGCACAGTTTCGCCAGCCGCGCTGGGTTGGTCTCATCGAACGGGTTGCGGAAGGTCCAGGGCGCGGGAATGTGGAAGACGCCGGGCAGCAGAGGCTCGTAGTTGCGACGGAAATTGGCGTTGCCGTTAACCGACGCGCCGCCGAAATGCGTGCCGTGATAGCCCTTCTTCAGGGCGAGGAATTTTGTCCGGTCGGCCTGGCCGCGGATCTTCCAGTATTGCCTGGCCAGCCGAAGTGCCGTTTCTACTGAATCCGAGCCGCCCGAGGTGAAGAAGGTCCGCACCATGCCTTCTGGCTCGAACCATTCGCAGAGTTCGTAGGCGAGTTCTATCGACGGCCCGGTCGAGGTGCCGCGAAAGCCGGAATAATAGGGCAGCGCCGAAAGCTGGTCGGCGATCGCCTGCTTGATCGGGTCGCAGCTGTAGCCGAGATTGACGTTCCACAGGCCGCCGACGGCGTCGAGCACGGTGTTGCCGGCGATGTCGGTGACCATCACACCCTCGCCTTTCATGATCACCTTTGGCGGGTTGGCCCGCATCTCGGCCGGATGCGCCATCGGGTGCCAGATCGGCTTGGCGTTGGTTTCGGTGAGAAAATTGATGTCGCGCATAGAGGACTCCGCAAAAAAATCTCAGGCAACTGGGACGAGGCCGAAATGACCGAGGGCCTCGGCATAGGAATGAGCCGGGCGAGCGACGTCGAAATGGACCGTGCGCATGCCGGCAGCAGAGCCGCCATCGACATTGCGCTGCTGGTCGTCGACGAAGACGCAAGCGCCGGCAGGCAGGCCGAGCGCCTCGGTGACCAAGGCATAGGCGCGTGGATCGGGCTTGAGGATGCCGGTATAGGTGGCGTCGACGATGAGGTCGAACAGGCCGAGCAACGGCAGCCGCCGGCGGAAATCGGCGCCGTAGAACAGGTCGAGTTCGTTTGACAGGATCGCCAGCCGAAAACCCGCCGCATGCACCGTGCGAATGGCGCTGTCGGCCTCGGGCCGCACCACCTTTTCCGGCTCGGCGCCGCGCGCTCGTTGGACGAAGGTCTCCATCGCCTGCCAGTCCTCGCCGACCAGCCGACCGACCTCACTGGTGCGGGAGCGCCAGTAGTCGCGCTCGCTGATCTCGTCGGCCTGCATCGCGCGCCACAGCGGATCGCTGTCCGGATCGAACGGCCCGCGCCATTGCAGCGTTCCCGGCGCAAGGCCGAGCGCCTGTTCGGTCAAGGCATGCGTCTCGAACAGCGTCCGGGTGACGACGCCGCCGAAATCAAGGACAAGCGCCTGGGCGGGAACAGCGCTCACGCTGCCACTCCCTTGGCCGGCTTGCCGCGCGGGACGATGCCTTCCTCGACCCAGCGGTCGAATATCTCGAGCGCCTTGCCGACGAAGTCGTCGCTGTTGATGTGAGCGTCGATCTCGTGGAACTCGACCCCGGCGGGAATAGCCCTGCGCATTTCATCTGCGAAGGCCGCGAGAGCCTCGGGTTCATAGAGCGGCTCGCCCCGCCCGTCCCCTTCCTGGGTGCCGCCGG
>NZ_RZPH01001059.1:0-1994 GCF_004022825.1 Mesorhizobium sp. M7A.F.Ca.CA.004.04.2.1 | reverse complement strand
ACGCTGCCTGAACCGCACGATTGACCGTGACCGGCAGGATCGACATGTGGTTCTCGCCGGCGTGCAGCTCGAAGCGCGCACGCACGCCCGGGAGAGCATCAAGCCGCTGCGCCATTGCCCGCGCGAATTCGTCGGTGCATGTCACCTTCTTCTGCTGGAGGCGCTTTTCCTCGTCCTCGGCGCCAATCTGAAACGGCGCCAGCTTCTCGGTCTCGTACTCGCCGGCCGACAGGATCACGGTCGTCGCCAAACCAGCGGGGATGGCGGCCTCGAAGGTTTCGAGAAAGCGATCGATGGCACGGTCTTCCCAATAGATGGCGGGGCTCGCCGCGATCCAGGTCTGGAAGGCCGAGGGCCGCGTGAACAGGGCATAGAGCGCAAACAAGCCACCGAAGGAATGGCCATAAAGCGCCTGGCGGCTAGCGTCGACCGTGATCCGACTGGCGACCCACGGCTTCAACTCGTCCTCGATGAAGGCAAGGAACTCCCCTGCCCCACCGGTCCGGACTTCGGGCGTGCCCTCATAGAAGGGCGGATAGGTCTTGCCCGGCGGCGGGCCGAGATCCCATGAGCGGCGCAGCGGGTCATAGGCGCCCTCGACGGGATAGCCGATGGCGACGATGACGCCCCAGCCGACATTGGTGCCCGTTGGATAGAAGGCCTGCGCGCGCATGGCGTCGACCGCCGTGCCGATGACGGCGTTGCCGTCGGTCATGTAGAGCACAGGCCAGCCGGCCTCGGGCACCGGCCCGGACGGCACATGCAGGAATATCCGCCAGGGGGCGCCGCCCTGCGCCGGGACAAGATCGTGGACCGTGGTGTCGGCGATCAAGGCTGGCATCGACTTGGACATCGATATCTCCACAAGGGCTAAAGGTCAGCGGCGGCGCAGCAGCCACATCAGCACCGGGCCGCCGATCAGTGTGGCGACGAGACCGGCCGGGACCTGGCGCGGGAAGATGGCGGTGCGGCCCACCCAGTCGGCGGCGACCATGATCAGCGCGCCGGCGAGCACCGCGCCAACGGCCTGCGGCAGCGCACGGGAGAGGCCAAGGCGACGGGCAAGGTGCGGCGCCATCAGGCCGATGAAGGTCAGCGGACCGACGATCAGCGTCGAGGCTGCGGTGAGTGCCGCGACCACCAGCAGCACGAGAAGCCGCGTCCTCTTCAGGTCAATGCCAAGGCCTTGCACAGCGGCGGGGCCAAGCGGCAGGATGTCGAGCCAACGCATGAAGAAAGGCGCGAGTGCGAAGAGGCAGACGGCGATGCCACCGGTGAGCAAGGCGTCACCGACATCGACGCCATAGGTCGAACCGGTCAGCCAGTTGAGCAGCAGCATGGCACGCGGATCGCCGGTGGCGGTGAGCACCAGGATCAGCGCGTCGAACAAGGCCGTCAGAGCAACGCCGGCAAGCAGCAGCCGCTCCGGCGCATAGGCGGCACGGCGGCCGATCGCCAGCGTCACCAGCAAAGCGGCGAAGGCGCCGATGGTTGCCGCCGCCGTCTGAACCGGGCGTCCGGCATCCGAGAGCGCAAACAGCGCCACCATCATGCCGAGCGCAGCACCGGCGCTGATGCCAAGCACTTCCGGGCTGGCCATCGGATTGCCGGTCAGCCGCTGCATCATCAGCCCGGCAAGCGCCAGCATCGCCCCGGCGCTCAGCGCGGCAAGCACGCGGGGCCACCGCCACGACAGCAAAGGCTGCAGCTCGTCGCCGAAGGCGAAGTTCCAGCCATGCGGGCCCGGTCCATAGAGCAGGGCCAGCCCGAGCAGCAAAAGCAAGGCCAGGCCGATCGCCGTCAGCATAAGGCCGGGCCGGCTTGCGCGCGGCAGGCGCGCGGCCATCAAGGTCGGGGCTTCCGAGCCAAGAGCAAGGCGCGGCAGCAGCCAGAGAAGCAGCGGCGCGCCGAGAAGTGCTGTAATCGCTCCGGTCGGCAGCAGGTCGCCTTGCGGCCCGGTGGCGATCTGCACGGCCTGGTCGGCAGCCCACAAC
>NZ_RZPH01001058.1:0-1996 GCF_004022825.1 Mesorhizobium sp. M7A.F.Ca.CA.004.04.2.1 | reverse complement strand
GCCATGGCGGCGCCACTTCGCACATCGCCATCATCGCGCGCTCGCACGGCATTCCGGCCGTGCTCGGCCTTGGCGGCCAGATCAATGCCTTGCGCACCGCGCGAGAGGTCGCGCTCGACGGCAATGCCGGCCATGTGATCATCGACCCCGACGCGGCCGGCGAAATCGGCGCGGGTCGCCGCGTCGAAGCGGCGGCAAAGGAGCGCGCCGGCCTGACCATCTTCAAGACGGTGACGCCGAAGCTTGCCGACGGCAGGATCATCGAGATCGCGGCCAATATCGGCTCACTTGAGGAAATCGAAGCGGCGCAAGAGGCTGGCGCCATGGGCATCGGCCTGTTCCGCACCGAGCTTCTGTTCATGCGCCATATGCATCTGCCCTCGGAAGACATGCAGGCCGAGACCTATGCGGCGCTGGCCAAGGCTTTTGCGCCTTATCCGGTCATTGTGCGCACGCTCGACATCGGCGGTGACAAGCCGATTGCCGGCATCGAATTTCCCGACGAGGAAAACCCCTTCCTCGGCTGGCGCGGCATCCGCATGTGTCTCGACCGGCCCGACATCTTCAAGCGCCAACTGCGGGCGCTGCTGCGGGCCGCCGTGCACGGCAACATCAAGGTGATGCTGCCGATGGTGTCCGACCTCTCGGAGGTCAGGCAGACGCGCGTGCTGGTTGATGAATGCACGGCCGAGCTGAAAGCCGAAGGCGTGCCGCACGCATCATTCGATCTCGGCGTCATGATCGAAACCCCGGCCGCCGTGCTGATCGCTCCGGCGCTGGCCAAGGAGGTCGCTTTCTTCTCGATCGGAACCAACGATCTGACCCAGTACATCATGGCCGCCGACCGGCTCAATCCGACCGTCGCCAAGCTCAACGATGTCACCAATCCAGCCGTCATGTCGGCGATCGAAATGACGGCAAAAGCCGGCGTCGCCGCCGGTATCATGGTCGGCATGTGCGGTGAGGCGGCCGGCCGTCCCGATCTCATTGCGACCTTCGTGAAGATGGGACTGACCGAACTGTCGATGAGCCCGGCTTCCATCCAGCGCGCCAAGAAAGCGATCATGGCCATGGCCGCTGAAGGCTAGCCCAGACCGGCTAATTACGGCAGATGGGCAAGCAAGGTGGCGAACACCGGTGTCAGTTCAGCGATGGGGTTTGCCTTGGCGCAGGCCTGAACGATGCGGTCGTGGCGAATATCCGCCGCCAATATCGCGATCTCCAGCATATCCGGCTCCGGTGCACCGTCGCTGCCGGTGGTCGCCAGGCCGCAGGCCAAAGCGAGCGGCGCCAGGCAGCTTATGTCGAGCGCCCGGCCGGCAATCGCGGCCGGCGTTTCCGGCACGGTCTCGGCAAAGCGAACTGGACGCTGGCTGAGGCACTCGACCAGCAGCGCCGAACAGATCGCCGCGATTGCCTGCAGTCCGGCGCCTGGCGTGGCCAAGGCGGCCAGGAGGTCGCCATGCCGCTTGCGCATCGTGGCATGGACGGCCGCGAAATCGGCTTCGTGGATGCGGGCATTGTCGATGTTCAGGCCGGCAAGCACCGCCTTGGTCAGATAATACATATCGCGCCGGAACAGGCGCTTCGCGCTCAGCTGGCGATCCTCGTTGCCGATCGGGAAATAGGTGCCGAGGCCCTTTACCGTCGTGCCGTCCACCTTGATCGGGCGCTCATGCGGGACGAAAGCTTCAGCGATCGACAGCGCCTCGTCGACGGCACTGGCGGCATGGCTGAGCAGGCCTTCGATGCCCTTGCCCGGAAACGGCGGCAGATGGCTGGTTGCTTCGCGCAGGATGCTGGCATCGCCGCTGCCGTCATGGCGGCTCTGGCGGATGATTTCGCGGACTTCCCGCAGCCGATCCTTCAGATTGACGCGGACATCTTCGGAGATTTGTCGGAGCATCGCAGATCGCCTTGAAATTTGCTGCGGATAGCCGCCAACCGGGGCAGCCGCCACTCTCTACATTGTTCCTATCGATTGGTAGATCAATAG
>NZ_RZPH01001057.1:0-1997 GCF_004022825.1 Mesorhizobium sp. M7A.F.Ca.CA.004.04.2.1 | reverse complement strand
GTACGCGCTTGTCGAAGATCAGCGGGATCTGCTTGCCGTAGCCCAGCGCGAACAACAGCGGGAAGCCCCAGAGGGCTGCCGCGGCACCGCGCAGAAACAACACTTCGTAGGACGGCAGGCCTGCTGTCGCGAGCTTCATCATCGTGTCGTTGACGAGATACGACCCCGTCGAGACGATCATGAACAGCGGGCCGCGGATAGAGGCAGGGATGAAATGCATCCGGCCACAAGATCAGAGGCGGGTGGTGGCGGCAAGAGGTGCCAATGGGGCAGCGCCGCTCAGCAACGCCACCAATTCGCTCTGACGGCCGGTGCCGGTCTTGTAGAAGACGCGCTCAAGGTAGGTACGGGCGGTTTTGACCGTGATCCCGTGGTCAAGTGCCGCCGCTTTCAGCGGACGGCCGGATACCAGCGATGCGGCAAGCTTTGCCTCGGCCGGAGACAGATCGAAGAGCGCGCTCAGAATTTGCGGCGACGGCTCTTGGTTGCCCATGCGGATCGACGCTGCAACGACAAGGATGTTTGCACCTGCGAATATGTCCCTTGCCGATCGGCGAAGCGGCAACACATGCAGGACGACAGCGGGTTGATCGATCGTCTGGCGAACGGGAATGGACCTGACGATTGGCACGATGGCAGCCGAAGTGCTCCTGACTGCCTCCTGGAACAGCAAATCGGCTTTCGGATCGCCGATTGCCAAGCCGTCATACGCCAGCGGCTGAAAAATGGACGGCAACGCATCGAACAGTCCGTTGGTGGCAACCACCTGTCCGCCGGCCGACATGACTGCGGCAGGAAGCCCAACGCTCTGCAGGGCCGATACGGTGGCCAACGCCCGCTCCAGGCCAAGCCTTGCCGCAACAAGCCCGGCGCGGGCAAGATGCGGGCGAAGGACGTTGAGCGAGGCGATGGAGGTTGGGTCATGCGGACCGTCCTGCAGACGACGCTCCACACTGTAGATCACGACCTCGCCATTGGTCATCGGTATGACCATGCCGGTTTGCCAGCCCAATCCGTACCTGATCAATTCGTGTCTCATCGGATCGGTTTCCAATTCGTCCGGACTGAAGAGTTCGACGTCGCGAAGAAACCCATCGACACTAGGCTTCCAGCGCAACGGACGATCGTTGTTTCGCCACGCGTCGGAAGAGAATTCAATCAGCGCATCCATAATCGATGCCGATGCCGCAAACCGCGGCGGATGAGCCTCGCTGGCGACCAGCAAGGCGCCGCCTACCGATCCCGACATCGTGCTCAAGCCGTCAAGCACCACCGGCCACAGCTCTGGCACGAATGCGGCTTCGTAGATTCGGTCGATCAGATCTTCCATGAAAGTTGCCCCTCAATCGGCACGGGAACGAACGATCCGCCCAGCCATCGCGCTAGCGATATGAATGACCTGTATCGGCTGAGCAAACCAGATATTCGCCATATCGACAAGCGCCCGATCCTCGGCTTCGGATCCAGTATGCAACGCCCATTCCATTTGACGGTTCGCCTTCCTATATCTGCGTCTCATCCCGCAATCGGATCGATGGTTCGGACTGAGTGAGACGGCACCCGGCCAAAAGACGCTTGTGTTTTTTGGCCTTTGTCGCTAATCGCCCCGCATTCGACTGAACTGAAGGTCTTCGACCGAACTGAAGATCCGGGCCGTCCAAGGAAAGAGACAATGGCCAAAGGTAAATTCGAGCGTAACAAGCCTCACGTGAACATCGGCACGATTGGCCACGTCGACCATGGCAAGACGTCGCTGACGGCGGCGATCACCAAGTATTTTGGCGAATACAAGCGCTACGACCAGATCGACGCCGCCCCTGAGGAAAAGGCGCGCGGCATCACGATCTCGACGGCGCACGTCGAATACGAGACGGCTGCCCGCCACTATGCTCACGTCGACTGCCCCGGCCACGCCGACTATGTGAAGAACATGATCACCGGTGCCGCGCAGATGGACGGCGCGATCCTGGTCGTGTCGGCTGCCGACGGCCCGATGC
>NZ_RZPH01001056.1:0-2001 GCF_004022825.1 Mesorhizobium sp. M7A.F.Ca.CA.004.04.2.1 | reverse complement strand
TCGCAAGGCAGCGGCATTCCGCAGGCGATCGCCGCCCGCCATCTTCGCGACGACGAGGACCGAAGTCATATCCTGTCCCTCAAGCTGGTGGTCGGCAAAATCATGCTCACCATCGTCGGCCTGTTCTGCGGCGCCTCGATCGGCCGCGAGGGTCCGACCGTGCAGGTCGGCGCGTCGCTGATGCTGCAGGCGGCGCGCTGGGGCGGCATGGTGCAGGCGCGGGGCCTGATTCTGGCCGGGTCGGCCGCCGGTATCGCCGCCGCCTTCAACACGCCGCTGGCCGGCATCGTCTTCGCCATCGAGGAGATGGGCCGCACCTACGAGGCGCGTACCAACGGGCTGGTGCTGACGGCGGTGATCCTGGCCGGCCTCGCCTCGCTCGGCCTGCTCGGCAACTACACCTATTTCGGCGTCGCCAAGGACACGATCTCGTTTGCCGCCGAGTGGCCGCTGGTGATCGCCTGCGGCGTCATCGGCGGCGGGCTCGGCGCGCTGTTTTCGCTGCTGGCGTTGAAGGCGACACGCCGGATCCGGCGCTGGAACACTGGGCAGCCTTTGCAGCGCGCTTTGCTGGTCGCGGCCGTCTGCGGGCTGCTGGTTGCAGTGATCGGCATCGCCTCGGGCGGGCTGACCTTCGGCACCGGTTACGTGCAGGCACGGGGCGCCGTCGAAGGCACGCCGCTGCCATGGTTCTTCTTTGCCGAAAAGTTCCTGGCGGGACTGCTGTCGATGATCTCGGGCATTCCGGGCGGCATCTTCGCGCCCTCGCTGGCGGTCGGCGCCGGCATCGGCAGTTCGCTCGGCCTCCTCTTCGGCGCCAGCACGGGGGCTGCGGCACTGCTCGGCATGGCCGGCTATTTCGCCGGGGTGGTGCAGGCGCCGATGACGGCTTTCGTCATCATCCTGGAGATGACCGGCAATCACGACAATGTCATCGCGCTGATGCTGGCCTCGATGCTGGGCTACGGTACGGCGCGGATGATCTCGCACGAGCCGCTCTACCACGCGCTGTCGCGTGTTTTCATCGCCGAGGCGATCCGGCGGCGGCGGGCGGAGGCCGGGCCGGGATCGGCGCAAGGCTGAAAGCAAAAAGGCCGGGCTTCGCGGCCCGGCCTTTCATTCAAAGCGAAGTGCGTGCCTGCACTCCTTGCCTATTTGCACTTGGCAATCGACGTCAGCGCCGCCGAAATACCTTTCAGCGAGAAGACATAGGAGGTGGGATTGCCGCGGCCGGACTTCGCCGTCACCTTCATGTCGGTGCCGGTCTTCATGGCGGCGATCAGCACCGGCTCCTCGGCGGCATTCTCGACCCAGGCCGATTTTCCGCGGGTGAACATCGAAAACGTCTTCTTGTCGATGGTCACGGTGGCCTTGGAGCCGTCCTGGAAGTTGTAGCCGGCAATGAATTGCGGCTCGTAGGACACTTGCTGGCCGGGCCGCTGGCTGACGAAGAAGAACATGTCGCCATGATCGAGCGTAGGCGGCTGCTTGTCGGTCGGCACGGTCAGGACATAGCAGACCTTGCCGCCCGATGCCTGGTAACTGTAGGTGCCCCAGGCATTGTGCTGGCCGATCTTGGTCGCCGACTGCGCCAGCGCCGGCGCTGCCACGGCCACCAGGACCAGGCTCGAAACTAGTGCAATTAATCCGCGCATCGCTTTTCCCGTATTCCAAATGGTGCGGAGGCAGGCCGGCTTGGCGTCCTGCCCGTCGCTTCATTTTGATTTAATCTGGGTTACCAAACGGTGAATTTCCGAAGAGAAAAGGACCCTCACCCCGAGGAAACCGCCGCCATTGCCGCGCCGCCGCCTTGCGAGCGGCTGGCGCGACATCCCTTTGGCGACTTGGAGGCCACGAAAGCGGCAAGAGTTTGACTTTTTACGCTGCCGCAGAAAGCCGGCTTCAACGGCGTTCCGTGCGTGAGTTCAGCCCTTGTCGGCCATGGCGTCCCTGGCGGCTTGCCGGTGCGCAGTGGTGATGTGGGCGCTGACGGCGGTGATC
>NZ_RZPH01001055.1:0-2004 GCF_004022825.1 Mesorhizobium sp. M7A.F.Ca.CA.004.04.2.1 | reverse complement strand
GCCTAGATCCATTCATAGCACGTTTGCTGGGGCCGTTCTCTCAAATTTCCCGCCTCTCCATCCGCGCCCTGAGTTGGCTGCCAGATCAGTTCGCTTTAGACGAGTTCCCGCTGTGGGCTACTGCCTCTACGCGCATCGTGTGGGCCATTGCGTTCCCCTCCTTGCGGCTTGCGCGGCGCGGCATAGAGCGCGCGTCAAGCTGGTCCTGAAGGCGACCGTTGAGGACCATCATTTCCTTGAGCGCCTTCATCACGTCGCCCCTGTGAACGGCAACGAACTTGTCGGCGACGGCTTGAAGGGCGGCTTCTTGTCGGCTGTCCAGCGTCACAATGTGGTCCATGTGAGCGTCTCCTAATGTCTCGATCGTTAGTGAACAAAAAGAGAACATAAATGTCAAGAGCGGATTGACCAAGCGAGGAATGAGTTCCTATTTTGGGGCTATGGCTGACACTGGTGGAAGACGAAGGCGCGGCGGCGAATGGAAGCTTGGCAATGCCCACGAGATTGGGCAGCTTGTGCTGGTCCGGTGCGGTCTGTGCAACGTCAAACGATGGTATCTGCCGAGTGATCTGAAGGAAATCTTCGGGGACATTGAAGCGGAATTGGTGGGAGGCAAAATGAGTTGCAAGCGGTGCGGCAAGAATGAGTACATGGATGCCGAAACACAAAATCCATCGGCCCGAGAAAGGCAGGGCATCAGGGTTACGCGGCTTGCAGAAATCAGGATGGTACGGCGAGTTGTCTGGCGGGATGAAGGCTGAGGGCCACAAAGCGTCCATTGGGCTTGATCACTTGGCGCGGCGTCCTTTCGTCTTGTACGGTGGGTCAAATAATCAAGAGATTGATCACCAATGCCTTTTAATTTCACGATCCCAAGTCCTACCAGCTCAATTCCCTTCGCCATGCTGCCAGGCACTTCCCTGATATTTGTCGGCTCAAACGGTGGAGGCAAGACGCGCCTCGCCGTGGAGATAGAGAATCAGCTCCAACTCCGGGCGCACCGTATTTCCGCGCACAGGGCGCTGACGCTAAATCCCGCTGTAGCCAAGATCACCGAGCGGAATGCGAAATTGGGCCTTCGAACAGGAAATTCCCGTACGGATGCGAACCTTGGGCATCGTGTTGGAAGCCGCTGGCGAGGCGACATGGCGACTGGACTCCTCAATGATTTCGACGTGCTACTGCAGGCCCTCTTTGCCGATCAGACCAACAAGACGCTGCAGACCCACCAGAGAGTCAGGGCCGGCGATGCAGGTGCGGCAGAGCCGACCAAGTTTGAGCTGTTGGCCGGCATCTGGCAGCGGCTACTGCCTCACCGCAGGCTTGTTATCTCCGGCGACGACATCCGTGTTCAAATCACAGGATCGCAGACGGAATATAACGCCAAGGACATGAGCGATGGCGAGCGGTCAGTGTTCTACATGATTGGTCAAGTTCTCGCCGCCGATCCCGACACGCTCCTTATCTTTGACGAGCCGGAGCTGCACGTTCATCGATCTATCATGGCCAAACTATGGGACGAGATGGAGGCTGCACGCCCCGATTGTGCCTTCATCTTCATTACACATGACCTCGAATTTGCCGCGTCACGGGTTGCCCAAAAGATTGTGATCCGGGACTACAATCCCAAGACCGGTTGGGTGATCGAACCGGTGCCAGAAGAAACCGGTTTCGATGAGCAGATTGCGACGCTCATCCTTGGGAGCCGTCGCCCGATTCTCTTCGTCGAAGGCGGCAGCACAAGTCTCGACACCGTCATATATCGCTGCTGCTATCCCGAGTGGACAGTCATCCCGCGCGGTTCATGCGAAGAAGTAATTCATTCAGTTGTAACAATGCGCGCTAACGCGGACCTTACACGAGTGACCTGTTCCGGGATCGTAGACGCCGATGACTATTCAGGGCCAGAAATTGCGAATCTGGCACGGCTCGGCGTCGCCGTCCTACCGGTTTCAGAGATCGAGAATGTCTTCCTGCTTCCTGCAGTGGGGCGCAGAATTGCGG
>NZ_RZPH01001054.1:0-2006 GCF_004022825.1 Mesorhizobium sp. M7A.F.Ca.CA.004.04.2.1 | reverse complement strand
AACAAAAAGTTCTGGCGGGCGGGGAAAGAAACGACACCAGACAGACAAGAGAGGTGAAGGGAGACGGAGGAGGGAGCAAACGGGAACAAAGAAGGAAGAGGAAAGCAGACAGAAGGGTGAAGAGAGGGAAGGCGGGAGCAAAGGGCAGGCCGGACAAGGGAAAAACGGAGAGCGAAACAGACAGAGTCGGCAGTTGAGCGTTGACTCACTCAGCGCATCGACGACAAAGGATGCCGCGATCAGGTCGTCGGCATCGAGGCGCAGGGAACCTCCGTCGCCTCCCATGGCTGAAGCCACTTTTTGAAAGGTTTTCATTTCGTATTCCGTGATCCGGGCGTCCTGCATCTTGGCCTTGAGATCGGCGATACGCCGATCCAGAGCCGAAGATATGCCTATTTCTCGCTTCGACATGGCAACACTCCTCCCCACCCTTGTTTGCCTCCCGCCTGTCCACTTTTATATGAGGGTTCTCGAATACAGCGGGCCGAACGCGCTGTGCGCAGGAAGGTTCCGAAAAGGCGGAGTCACGAAATAATACGCTGGCGCCGGGCGGCTGCCCGAGCCACGCCAACGCCTCATCACCGAACAGAGTTGGACGGCTTGCGGTATTTGCCGCTGTCGGGGCGACCCTGCATGGAGAAAGCTGATTCCGCGATTTTGTTATATCAGATCTAGCTAATCCTTGACGCCGGCAGATGACGCCCCAGAATCAGTGGCATGGCAATAAAGGTCGGCGACGAAGTGGCGGTCATGGCGACGGTGCTGAAGCGCGTCACGGAAGACCGCGTCAGCGTGTCGATCCCCGGTTACAATTTTCCGCATTCGGTCATTGATCCGGCGACCAGGCTGACCAAGGGCCAGCTGATGGAATTATCCGGCGGCGTTACGCGAATCGACGGCGACAAGGTCACGGTATCGCTCGGGACAATGGTCACAGTGGATAGGGACAAGGTACGCCTGGTGCAAAGCCATGTCCCGCCGAAGCGAAGGGATCTGAGGATGTGAACAAGCGAAGCTCCACCGTTTCAGGGATCCAGCCCCTTACATCCCAGCAGTGCAGAGCCGCACGAGCGATGCTGAAATGGTCGCAGGTGCGACTCGCCGCGAAGTGCGGCCTCAGCGAAGGAACGATTGGCAGTTTCGAGAGCGGACGAAGGATTCCGAGTTCGGCCAAGCTGGCTGCCATCCGTCGAGGGTTGGAGGCAGCAGGCGTGATTTTCGTCAATCAGAAGGCCGCAGTGACCAAGAGCGGTCCGCCTCGTCAAACTATCGGTGGAACATAATTTAGATATCGCTGTTAGAGCGCAAACGGGAGGCGAGCGATGTTCAAACGTGAAATCGGCATTGTTTCGGACTGGTCGAAATTGGTGGCGGACGATCCTCTGATCGCCGCCGATATAGCCCGGCGTTTTTCTGTGCGCGCTTGCAATGACAACGCCGCCGCCGACGACGACGTCCCGTGGCCCGGCACCGAAACCCGAAATCCCGACTTTGCCGGCCTCGCGACACCCGCCGAGTATCCTCGGCCGATCGTGCTTCTAGCGACGATCTATGCGTCGACGGTCCTGGGGGTAACGCTGCTTCTGGCCGCGGCGGTTTGAGCGCACGAGGCCCGATGCCGCTCTCTGAAAGCCCACGTCTCCGGTATAAACCGTAACCTATGTGTCCGGAACGGACCGAAAGGCTTTGGCGATCCCGACAGGATTCGAACCTGTGACCATCGGCTTAGAAGGCCGGTGCTCTATCCAGCTGAGCTACGGGACCGCTGGCCGGCCTTTGGGCCGGCTGGATATTCTGGCATTGGCCGCCGTTCAATGCGTCCAGGGCGTCCTGCGGTCATAGCGGAAATTCTCCGCATAGGAAATCTGGCGGCGCTTGGTCTCTTTCGGCTCTTCGACGCGGAAAGCGAGCCCTTGCTTTTCGGCGTAGGCTACCGCCTCTTCCCGCGTGTCGAAGCTAAGCCTGATCTGGCTTCTCATGTCTGCCGACGTCGTATAGCCCATCAG
>NZ_RZPH01001053.1:0-2006 GCF_004022825.1 Mesorhizobium sp. M7A.F.Ca.CA.004.04.2.1 | reverse complement strand
ACCCTGACGGCTACCCCAAATATGTCGAGAACCGCATCGCCTATATCCTGACCACCGGCGGCAACTGGGCCACCGGCACGATCGGCAAGTTCAAGCTGACGATCGACAAGGGCAATCCGAAAGCCCTGGTCTCGTTCTGCGGCGACAATGTCAAAAAGACCGGACCGACGACATTCGAGATGACGGCGGATGATTTCTACCCCGAGCGCGACATCGACATCCTGATCCTCGAGCCAACGGACGGCAATTGATGCACGTCGCAATCTACGTTGCCATCGCCGAGAACGGCGTGATCGGGCGGGACGGCGGGCTCCCGTGGCGGCTCTCCACCGATCTCAAGCGCTTCAGAGCCGATACGATGGGCAAGCCCATCATCATGGGCCGCAAGACCTATGAGGGCATCGGCCGGCCGCTGCCGGGCAGGTTGAACATCGTCGTCACCCGCGACAAGACCTGGCGCGCCGAGGGCGTCGAGGCGGCACATTCGCTCGAGGCCGCGATCCAACTGGCGACGGAGCGCGGGCGCCGCATGGCCGATGTGGACGAGGTGTGCGTCATCGGCGGCGGCGAAATCTATGCCCAGGCCATGCTGCTGGCCGATCGCCTGCATGTCACCCATGTGCTGGCAGCGGTCGACGGCGACGCGCATTTCCCGCCGATCGATCCTGATTCCTGGCACATTGTCAGCTCGCACGACGTCCCAGCCGGGGAAAAGGACAGCCACCCGACGCGTTATTCGGTCTACGAGCGGCGTCGAGAGAGACATTGAATGAAAAAAGGGGCATTGAAGGAAGACAAAGGGTCGCGACCGGACAAATCGGACGAAGTCGGCAGCGCATCGCGTTGAAAGCGCCTCGTTGCGTCCCTATAGAAGAACAATACTGGATTTTGCGCCGTAATACCGGCGCTTGAGGGAATTCCAAGCGAAAGGACATTCATGCCCTGGAACGACAAAAGCGGCGGTGGCGGCGGCCCATGGGGTGGCGGCGGCAACAATCAAGGACCCTGGGGGCAGGGTCCAAAGGGACCCAGCGGGCCACAGGGCTCGCCTCCCGATCTCGAAGACATCATCCGCCGCGGCCAGGACCGGCTGCGGCGCGCTCTTCCGGGTGGCGGCGGCGCGAGCCCGGCTATCTTCGCGCTGATCGCGGCTGCACTTGTGGTGCTGTGGGCGTTCAAGGCGGTTTATACCGTGCAGCCCGACGAGGTCGCGGTCGAATTGCGCTTCGGCAAGCCGAAGACCGAACTGTCGCAGCCTGGCCTGCATTTCCATTGGTGGCCGCTCGAAACCGTCGAGACGGCCAAGATTTCCGAGCAGCTCGTCGATATCGGCGGCGGCGGCGCGACGAGTGGCAACACGTCCGGGCTGATGCTTACCGGCGACCAGAACATCGTCAACGTCCAGTTCTCGGTGGCCTATCAGGTCTCCGACCCGAGCGCATATCTGTTCGATGTGTCCGATCCCGACGGTATGCTGCGGCAGGTTGCCGAAAGCGCCATGCGTGAAGCCGTCGGCCGCCGGCCGGCGCAGGATATCTTCCGCGACGACCGCCAGGGCATTGCCGCCTCGGTGCGTGAAATCATCCAGACGACGCTGGACGGCTACAAGGCCGGTCTCAACGTCAACGCCGTCTCGATCGAGGATGCGGCACCGCCACGCGAAGTGGCCGATGCGTTCGACGAAGTGCAGCGCGCCGAGCAGGACGAGGACAAGTTCGTCGAGCAGGCCAACCAGTACTCCAACCAGAAGCTCGGCCAGGCGCGCGGCGAGGCCGCACAGATTCGCGAAGACGCGGCCGCCTACAAGAACCGGGTCGTGCAGGAAGCCGAGGGTGAGGCCCAGCGCTTCATCTCGGTCTATGACGAATATGCCAAGGCGCCCGATGTAACGCGCAAGCGCCTCTACCTGGAAACCATGGAGAAGGTTCTGAAGGATTCGAGCAAGGTCATCGTCGAGCAGGGCAACGGGCAAGGGGTCGTTCCCTATCTGCCGCTGCCGGCATTGC
>NZ_RZPH01001052.1:0-2007 GCF_004022825.1 Mesorhizobium sp. M7A.F.Ca.CA.004.04.2.1 | reverse complement strand
GTCCAGGAGATCATCGATTACGGGCTCTACGGCTTTGCCATGTCGCGCTTTGCCGGTACCTGGGCGGCGATCAAATGCGTCAAGGACAACATCGAATCGACGGCCTCGGTCGATGCCTCGCTCGAGCGGCTGAACATCGTCGTGCCGGATTTCGACATGCCATCAGGCGGTCTCAACATTCGCCACGAGATCGATATGCTCGGTCAGGAGGAGCGGCTGCATGAGCACAAGCGCGCCGCGGCTTCCGCCTTCATCCTTGCCAACGGGCTGAACCGCATCGTCTATTCGGGCGGCCGCAACCCGAAGATCGGCATCATCACGCTGGGCAAGAGCTATCTCGATGTCCGTCAGGCGCTGGAGGACATCGGCATCGACGAGGCGGCCGCCAACCGCATCGGCGTGCGGCTGTTCAAGGTCGGCTGCCCCTGGCCGCTCGACCTGCATCACATCGCCGATTTCGCCCGCGGCCTCGACACCATTGTCGTCGTCGAGGAGAAGCGCTCGCTGATCGAAGTGCAGCTGCGCGAAAGCCTTTATGGCACTGCCACCCAACCGGTCATTATCGGCAAGAAGGACGAGCGCGGCGACTGGCTGTTTCCGGCCAAGGGCGCGCTCGATCCCAACGAGATCGCCATTGCGCTTGGCGAGAGGATCGTCAGGACCATCGGCCCGTCCGAAGAGATTTCGGCGCGGGTGGCGAAGCTGCGCCAGTTCCAGGCAATGCTCACCGAGGCCACCGACATCGGCTCGCGCACACCGTTCTTCTGTTCCGGTTGCCCGCATAATTCGTCCACCAAGGTGCCGGACGGCTCTATCGCCGCGGCCGGCATCGGCTGCCACTTCATGGCGCTGTGGATGGACCGCAACACCGTCGGTTTCACGGCCATGGGCGGCGAGGGCGCGCAATGGGTCGGCCAGGCGCCGTTCTCCAAGCGCGAGCACATCTTCCAGAATCTCGGCGATGGCACCTACAACCATTCCGGTACGCTGGCGATCCGCTTCGCGCTGTCGAGCGATGCCAACATCACCTACAAGATACTCTACAATGACGCCGTCGCCATGACCGGCGGCCAGCCGCACGAAGGCGGCCTGACCGTCGACATGATCGCCAGGCAGGTGCGCGCCGAAGGCGTCGACCGAATCGCCATCGTCACAGATGAGCCCGGCAAATATGCCGGCAAGGCCGAATTCCCGGCCGGCGCCACCATCCATCACCGCGACGACCTCGATCTCGTCCAGCGCGAGCTGCGCGATGTCAAAGGCGTCTCCGTGCTGCTCTACGACCAGACCTGCGCCGCCGAAAAACGCCGCCGCCGCAAGCGCGGCACCTTCCCCGATCCCGACAAGCGGGTCTTCATCAACGAGCTGGTCTGCGAGGGCTGCGGCGATTGCGGCGTGCAGTCGAACTGCGTCTCGATCCAGCCGGTCGAGACCGAATTCGGCCGCAAGCGCAAGATCGACCAGTCGAGCTGCAACAAGGATTTCTCCTGCGTCAACGGCTTCTGCCCCTCCTTCGTCACTGTGCACGGCGCCAAGATCCGCAAGGCCGAGGGCCTTGCCGGCAAGGCCGATCCGCTGGAAGGCGTGCCCGTGCCGGCGCAATTCCCGCTTGGCGAGCAGGGCTGGGCGGCGATCATCGACGGCGTCGGCGGCACCGGCGTCGTCACCGTCGGTGCGGTGCTCGGCATGGCGGCGCATCTCGAGGACAAAGGCTGCGGCATGATCGACATGGCCGGCCTCGCCCAGAAGGGTGGCTCGGTGTTCACGCATGTCCGCATCGCCCGCACGCCGGACGACATCCATGCCATCCGCGTCTCGGCCGGCAAGGCCGATCTGGTGCTTGGCTGCGATCTCGTCGTTTCGGGCGCCAAGAAGGTGCTGACCGCAGTGCGCGAGGGCCACACCATCTTCGTCGCCAACACCGCCGAGATCATGCCTGGCGAATTTGCCCGCTCGGCGGATTTCTCGTTGCCGATAGGCCGCCTGAAGAAGGCGATCCGCGCGGCC
>NZ_RZPH01001051.1:0-2008 GCF_004022825.1 Mesorhizobium sp. M7A.F.Ca.CA.004.04.2.1 | reverse complement strand
GGATAATTGCGCTCTGGCAAACTCAGGAAATTCCGGAAAAACCGGCTTCCCTTGCCTTTTCGTTCGCAATCCGCCCAAAAGCTTGTCAAAAATTACCATTGCAGGGAAATTACGTCAATAGTACTGACATAATCTCTCTTTCCCACGGAGAAATAATGACGGATCGAAGCCCAGCCGCCGGAAAACCGATCAGGACCGCGATGTCGGTCGAGGACGGCATCGACTTCGCCATTATCGAGCTGCTCTTCTTTGCCTATCGTGACTTCACCTCCGATCCGGACCAGATCCTGGCCGACTACGGCTTTGGCCGGGCCCACCACCGGGTGCTGCATTTCGTCAACCGCAGGCCGGGCCTGACGGTCGCCGAACTGCTCGACGTGCTGAAGATCACCAAACAGAGCCTGGCCCGTGTGCTCAAGCAGTTGATCGACACCGACCATGTCGTGCAGTTGCAAGGTCCGCGCGACCGCCGACAGCGCGAACTTTATCCGACCGCCAAGGGCCGTGCGCTGGCGCTGGCGCTGGCGCGGCCACAGTCGCGCCGCATCCATGCTGCATTGGGGGATTCCGGAGTAACCGAACGGACCTTGGTGGAACGGTTCCTCGAAGCGATGGTCAATCCGGAACTGAGGGCGCAGATCGACGTTGGGTCCGCAAAAATGTCAGGGAAAAGCCATGGAGAGCACTGAACGGGTCGATCACGCGGCCGCGCCGGACGACGACGCGCCGCATCTGCTTGTCGTCGACGACGACACCCGCATCCGCAATCTTCTCAAGCAGTATCTGACCGAAAACGGCTTTCGCGTCACCGTCGCCGGCAATGCCGGCGAAGCCAGGCGCAAGCTTGCCGGCCTCGACTTCGACCTTCTGGTGCTGGACGTCATGATGCCCGGTGAAACGGGCGTCGACCTGACCAAGTCGCTGCGAGCCGAAAAGAACGTACCGATCCTGATGCTGACGGCCCTGTCGGAGACCGACAGCCGCATCTCAGGGCTTGAGGCCGGCGCCGACGACTACCTGCCGAAGCCGTTCGATCCGCGCGAGCTGATCCTGCGCATCAACAACATTCTTCGCCGTGGTGGCCCGGCGACCACGCCCAAGGTCGAGCAGTTGGTCTTCGGCCCCTACACCTTCCAGATCGCCCGGCGCGAGTTGAAGCGTGGCGGCGAGGCGCTGAAGCTGACCGACCGCGAGCAGGAGATCCTGGCGATCTTCGCGGCAAGGGCCGGCGAGACGATACCCCGCCACGAGCTTGTCGGTGACGATTCGGAGGTCGGCGAGCGCACCATCGACGTCCAGATCAACCGGCTGCGCCGCAAGATCGAGCGCGATCCGTCCAACCCGGTCTGGCTGCAGACCGTGCGCGGTATTGGGTATCGGCTCAGCGTGGAATAGAATGCCGCCTGCGGCCTGCTGAGCGGCTGCGGGCAAGCGAAATGAGCGAATGGCAACCACGGAACTGGAACAGCCGGGCAATGGCGGCTTGAGCGTACGCGCCGCGCGGACGCTGAAGGCGGTGCCGCGCGCCTGGAACCGCTTCTGGCGCCTCGTCTCGCTGTATATGCCCAAGCGGCTCTATGCCCGCTCGCTGATCATCGTCATCGCGCCGATGATCCTGCTGCAATCGGTCGTCGCCTTCGTCTTCATGGAACGTCATTGGGCAACCGTGACGCAGCGCCTGTCGCAGGCCACCGTGCGCGACATCGCCGCCATCATCGACCTGATCGAAACCTATCCGCGCGATGCCGACTACACCAACATCATACGCATCGCCCAGGACCGCATGCAGTTGAAGGTCGACCTCTTGCCGCCCGACCCGCTGCCCGCGCCTGGCCCAAAACCGTTTTTCTCGATTTTGGATGATGTTCTCTCGTCGGAGATCACCCGCCAGATCAACCGCCCGTTCTGGATCGACACGGTCGGCAACTCCAACATCGTCGAGGTGCGCGTGCAGCTCGAGGGCAAGGTGCTGCGCGTCTTCGTGCGCCGCAGCCAGGCCTATGCCTCC